>JADFAK010000101.1 GCA_015665315.1 Flavobacteriales bacterium
AATTGTGAGTAGGCAATTGTATTTCCTTGTCCCTCGCTTCCGCCTATGCTGTTGTTGTACGCGCCGTCATTGATGTAAATCGCCGCCATACTTGACTGCTCATCCGATACGAGATTGGTGCCATCTTCATTGATGCCTATGAAATTGCCTTGGATATAGTTGTCGTGGGTCGACCCTTCAAGGACTACATGCCCCACACCATTGCTTAAAGAGCCTATGGTATTTCCAGCACCAGCAGCCCCAATATAATTTGAGTGGGCCTCTCCAAATACCGAAATGGCAGAATTGCAACTACCTATGGCTTCGGTGCCCAAAGCATTTACTCCAAAGTAGTTGTTCAAAATCAAGTTGTTCCACGATCCTTCGCCTTGAATGGCAACAGTTCCATTGTAGCCTCCAGCGAAAACATTTCGCGCAGATGCTGTAAGTCCGCCTACCTCGTTATTGGCCGAATTGGTGATGCCCAATGCTGTGTTGCCGTTGTTTTCGATGGAGGTAGATCCATCGGCAGAAAGTCCAAAGTAGTTTCCTTGAATCGTGTTGTTGTTGGAATTTTGAAGATTGAGCGGACCGAGGAATATATTTCGCTGGGAAGGAGATGTTCCTCCAATGCGATTGTCATCGCAATCGATAATCTCAATGGCCGAGCCTCCCGTATCCTCAATTTCATTCGACAAGCCGTCGGTTGAGGTCCCAAGCCAACAACCTTCGAGTGAATTGCCTCCTCTAGACTGGAAAGTGACAGCTGGTCCGTTTTGGCCTTTGATAACTATTCCTCTTAAGCCTGAATTCCCACCCAAAAACGTAATGCCCGGATTGCCGTTGAACTCCCAGACAACGCCAAACTCTGTGTCAAAGCCGTCTTCACTCGGCAGGGTGTTCACACTTGTGTTTGGTTCCGACCAAGCGTCAAAGAATACAGGATCATTGATTGTCCCGCCCGGATTTTGCAAGTTGAAGTTGGCCCCATCGACGTCGAATTCGACGAGTAAAAGTGAATCGGCATACCTCGGTAGTCGAGCGTTGGACTCTTGAATAAGCGCGTACAGATTGCACTTTCCTGATTCTGTCGCGCATACCCCATCACCGGGGTTGGCGTCGTACTGATTGCCTTTTCCATCAATGGTAAATGAACTTACATAGTTCTTCGAAAAGTGAATGGGAATTCTTTTCAGATCCCGATTCGGGCTGCCTGAAGTCTCAGAAGGAAAAGTATTCCATACGGTGTAGTACAAATAGCAATCTTGATCCGAATACATAAAGTTGAGGGATGGATCATTGTGATCGATGATGGTTGGATACATGCCATACTCATTCAAAGACGAATTGTTCAGGGAGGAGTCATCCGGAAAGTTCATCTCCATGATAAGCTTGGGCCCGGTCCAATTGATGAGGTCGTCTGATAATTGGTAGTAGAAACCCCGAATGTAGCGGTCCGACTCCAAATCGTATTTGGCTGAAGGCCCCACGAGCATCCACATGTCGAAATACGTGTTGTAGGTCAGACTGGCCATTTGTTTACCCATGCCAATGGTGTGGAGTAGATGATCGTTGACCTCGAATTCCTCCGTGTATGGATTTACGCATTGCGTGGCGTAATCTGTCCCGTTAAAAACTCTCCAACTTTTAGGATCACTCAAGTCGCTGGTGCGCATAACGCAAGTACCGCCTCCTTGTAAATAGGAAGTAGTTCCATTGACATTTTCTTCAGTATAGAACAGGCAATAGTACATCCCATCATTGGGATTCTTTACGATGTTCGAAGGGCCAAAAGCTCCTTGTCTGCTCTGAAGCAATGGGTCATAAACGTAAGGAACACTGGCAACCAAGTGATTCGGAGCATTGAGGTGCCCGAAAGTACGACCTGAATCAACCGACTCAACGAGGGTAATCCCATTGTACCAGCATTTCATAATATCGGAACTCATGCACTGACCTTCATAGTCATAGGCGTGCCATTCACTGTGAACCAGACCGTAAATTGTTTCGCCATCTTCAGTCCAAGTAGAGCCAAGCCATTCTGCAGAATTAAATTTTGCTGGATCATCATCCCAGTCCGAGTCGAATATGGGCGTGGAGCAATCTATTTGTAAATTATCGAAATCAGGGCCTATCATGCGAAAGGCAGTAGTGTGCATATTGATCATCTGGATATTGCCATCGGCATCGCGAAATACCCGTGGGGTGCCGTCAATAGACATTTGCATAGAGCAATTATCTGTATCCCAATCGAATACAGTTTCCTTTTCACCGGTAACAGTAACTTCACCCGGATACATCATTTGCGCGCTAGCGCTGATCATCGAGCATATTCCTAGTAGAAATGCGATTATAGATTTCATCCTGTACAAATTGTTTTTCAATTCAAATGTAAAGGGGGAGGCTAGGGGATGATGTAAGATAGAGGCCTATGCATTGGTAGGGCAGGAAGAATTTAATACCTTGGCACAAACGCTCAACAATGAATAAATTTCAAATATTATACATCGATGATTCGAAAGAAGATCGAGAATTATTGCGAACCATTATCGGGACGATTGCAACAGATATCGAGATCGTAGAACAGGCGGATGGTGAGACGGGATTGATGTATTTGCAAAACGAAGAGATTCCAACACCAGACGTCGTCCTATTGGATTTAAACATGCCGGGAATGCATGGTATCGACGTTCTAAAAGCCATTCGAGATGACGAACTTCTCAAGAGTTTGCCTGTAATAGTATTCACCGTTTCAACAGCTTCAAATCACATTACCGAAGCGTTTCGAGCAGGGGCCAATGCCGTGATAAACAAGCCTTTGGATTTGTCGGAGTACAAGCAGGTCTTTATCGACACTTTCCACTTTTGGCGAAATATATCACGTTTGCCTTCGAGTTAAAAATAGCATTTTATGACCAATCCCGCTCTTCCAGAAAATGCCGCTACGGATCAATCCGAAATTGAACGTTTGCAACTAGAGCTTGCCAAAGCTCAACAGACTATCCTAGAAAAGGACAGGTACATTGACGGGCTGGCGCATTGCTTTGAAGGTGTTATGTTTTTGTACAATATGCAGACCAATAAATTTGAACTTGTTGGTGAGAATATTGAGAAAATATATGGGTACACTCAGGTTGAGATCAACGAACTTCCAGGTGGGATTTTTGGATTGATCTATGAAGAAGACCTGCATGTGGCCATGGACATGATGGAGCAAGTTGCCAATGTCCAGATGGGTCAGAAGTTTAAAATGGAGTATAGGGTCAAACAAAAAAGTGGACAAATCGTTTGGACTGCTATTTGGGCTACACCCTATTCGTTTTCGGCCGATGGAGCACTGGAGGTTGTGACAGGAGTAAAGTTGGACACGTCAGTATTCAAAGCGGTCGAAACCCAGAATGTAGTGTTTGATCATATGGTCAACGCTATGTTTACTCAAAAGGAAGTAGGGATCTCTCTTTCTAATGCACAAGGCAAATGGTTGAGAGTGAACGACAGATTGGCCAGTATGCTTGGCTATGAAGTCGATGAGATGATGGAATTGTCCTGTCCTCAAATAACTCCCTCAAAATACGTCGATCACGATAGGCAAGAATTTGAGCTTATTATGGCCGGGAAGAAGGATTTTTATGAATCCGAAAAGGAATATGTCAAGAAAGATGGAAGCACAGTTTGGGTAAGTATACATGGGTTCTCGATCAAGAATATTCATGCAAAGCCCGAATTTCTGCTGGGTGTAGTCAGCGACGTAAGCAAAGAAGTCCAACACATTAAAAGGCTTGAAGAGTCGGAAAACCGATTCAAAAACATTGTTGAGAGTTCAAAGACTTGGTTCTGGGAGGTCGATCGGGAAGGGAATTTCACCTATCTCTCAAGAAACAATGAGTCTATGACCGGGTATACAAGAGAAGAGTTACTCGGAACTTCTGTTGTGGATAGGAGAGTTAAAAACCAACAGGAAAGTTTTAGTCAGCTATTGATTAACCTGCGCGAAGATCCCAAATTGGTGGTTGACTTGGACGGACAATACGTCCGCAAAGACGGGAGAATCATAGATGTTATCTCGAGTGGAATTCCGATTTTGGATGATGATGGACGGGTCTTTTGTTATCGAGGTTCTACAACAGATGTCACGGATAGGAAAAGTGCTGAAAGGGAGGCCTCGAAATATATGGCCGATCTGGAATCTTCCAACAAAGAACTGGAGCAGTTTGCCTACGCAGCATCTCATGATTTGCAAGAACCTGTTCGATTGATGAGCACCTATACGCAGCTTTTGAAGGAAAAGCTTGGTGACAGACTGGATGAAGACAACGTTCAAATCATGGATCATATCGTGAACTCCAGTCGAAGAATGAACGGATTGATCAACGGTCTGATGGAATTCTCCAGAGTAGGCAAACAAGAACTAAAATTGGAGAATGTTGATTGCACGTCCATAATTAACGCCGTGGTCGACGACTTCTGTCAAAAGATCAAAGAATCCAATGCCGATGTTACCATTGGCCAGCTTCCCGAAGTGCTTTGTGACCCGCTGTTGGTGAATATCGTCTTCCATAATTTACTGTGTAATTCGATCAAGTTCTGCATGCCGGGCCGACCGATAAAGGTGAATATTGACGCGACTGTCCACAATCAAGTGGCCGAGTTCACTGTGAAGGACAATGGGATTGGTATCAAAGAAAAGTATCTGGAGGAAATATTTACAATCTTCAAAAGACTGAACTCACGTGATGAGTATGAAGGCCACGGGATAGGCATGTCTGTTGCTCGAAAAATCATTGAGCTCCACGGCTGCAAGATTTGGGCCGAGTCTACTTTTGGGGAAGGAACGACCATTCACTTCACGCTTCCAATGCCACGGTAGCAATAGGAGTCAAGTTTCCCAAAATTCCTCTAACGAAAAAACCCCGCACAAGGCAGGGTTAATATTGTTGCAGATTAAAAGCTCTTTACTTAAAGTGCTTCTTCTCCTTAATACGTGCAGCCTTACCTGTCAATCCACGCATATAGAAGATTCTTGCTCGACGCACACTACCGTGCTTGTCGATAGAAATCGATTCCAAGAAAGGAGAAGCAATTGGGAAAATACGCTCAACACCAATACCACCAGAAATCTTACGAATTGTAAACGTCTCTGTATGGCCAGTTCCGCGGCGCTGAATTACCACTCCTTTGAATGACTGAAGACGCTCTTTCTCGCCCTCTTTAATTTTATACGTAACAGTAATGGTATCTCCTGCACCAAATGCCGGCCACTCTTTTACTTCAACTAAACTTTTTGTTATCTCTCTTACTTTGTCCATCTCTTCTGGATTGCATGCGAAAATCGGGGTGCAATATTACGAATTATTTTTCTTTTTTCGCATGGGTTGCTCCGCCTATTTTATTCACTTTGTTTTCTTGGTTATTCTTCACCGCTTAATAGATCCGGTCGACGTTGCTTTGTACGTTCAACCGACTGCTCATGGCGCCATTGGTCAATAGCTTTCAAATTCCCGCCAGTCAAGATGTCTGGGACTTTGTTGCCCTTGTAATCTGCTGGCCTCGTATAGACAGGAGGGGCCAATAGGTGGTCTTGAAAAGAGTCACTTAACGCACTCGTTTCATCATTCAAAACACCCGGAACAAGTCTAATTATCGCGTCGGTAAGCACAGCAGCAGCGAGTTCGCCACCCGACAAAACGTAATCTCCGATGCTTATTTCGCGCGTAATGTACATGTCACGCACACGTTGATCCACCCCTTTGTAATGTCCGCACAACATCATCAAGTTCCCCTTCAAAGAGAGCTGATTACAAATTGATTGATTCAATTGCTCACCGTCGGGCGTCAAATAAATCACCTCGTCGTATGCCCTTTCCTGCTGAAGTTTGTCAATGAGATCGGCTATAGGTTGAATTGTCATAACCATCCCCGCACCGCCTCCAAATGCATAATCGTCCACTTTGTTATGCTTGTCTGTCGTGTATTCCCGAATATCGTGAATGTGAATTTCAGCATGCGACTTTTCTACAGCTCGCTTCATAATCGAATCTGCAAAAGGCCCTTCAAGCAATTTGGGTAGGATAGTGAGAATGTCTATTCGCATGGCGCGAAATTACGAAGTCGGGCCGACTTCAACCGATTATCTGTCTTTCAATCGATACACAAAGCGCAAAGCCGTCCATTGCTCATTTATCGAACACACCTTGTTGTCCACCAAACCAAGGCCGAGCCCCAATGCACGCAAGTCATTTTCATTGAAATCTCTCGGAATTCCAGACTTTAGTTTAGGCCACGAAATCCATATAGATCCGTTTTTGGCAATCATTGGTTTTAGTCTTGGGAAAGTTTCTTCGAGCTCTTGAATGGATGAGGTGAAAAAGTGAATTAAATCTAGATTTTCTTGGAGAGGCATTTGTTGGGCCCATGCGGGCAAATGTCCTACCAACGACGCATAATCTGAAGGAGCTTGAATGACATGAATCTTCATTCCTGGTTGGATGCCAAGCTTTTCAAAAAGAGATTTGGCCATAGTATATCGGACTCATTTTCTGTTGGGCGAAATAGGGTCTGTTGGTGGATTTTAGAATCATTTTGTCTGCAGCAATTCAAATCACTTTTCCCCGAAGACCAAGATTGCAGAACGGTAAGTAATCAACCTCCCGCAATCCTTGACGTTTTCGCTTTCTGTAACTAGTGTAAATTAATGTAAATTGACTGAAATATGGTCTTCTGCTGAGCAAGATTGGAATAAATTTGCATCATGATGATGAATTGGAGTAAAGGGATAATGTATGCGATGATGGGCTTGATGAGCTTAGCGGCGTATGCTGCAGAGGGTGATGATCAGGATGAACGACTTGTTCAGGTTGCTCTCAGAATGATAGGTCATGAAATTCTCCTAAGCACTGGAGATAGCACCTCAGTTGTAGCTCCGATTTCGAAAGTAGGAGGAAGGTACTTAATCCAGTTTGATACCGAGTTTGAGTTGGATCCCAATGAGCTCATCCTAGTCATCGATAGCGTCGTTGGGCAAACCAATATTGCCAAATCATATTTAGTTGAAGTCGAGAAATGTGATTCCAATGCGGTCGTCTACAGTTATCAAGTAGGTGATTCAACCGATCTCAATGTAATTCCTTGTCGGTCCAGAGAACAAGCATTGGACTGCTACAATGTTTTCTTCACGATTTTGACGACTGGAGAATCGGGGAGTGCATTGGCCAACGATGCTACTAGCTCCCAGAATTCAGGACTCATTTTCGCACTCCTATGCGTAGTGTTGATCGCTGGATTCGTGGCATTCTATGTTTGGAAGAAGAAACCTAAAATCAACCCGAATCTCATCGCGATTGGTGAATATCACTTCGATAAACTCAATTCCGAACTACTGCTGCAAGGTCAAAAAGTCGAGCTGACTTCCAAAGAATCAGATTTACTGCTATTACTGTACAATTCGGCCAATACGA
The DNA here is from genome assembly GCA_015665315.1 of Flavobacteriales bacterium. Taxonomy (GTDB): domain Bacteria; phylum Bacteroidota; class Bacteroidia; order Flavobacteriales_D; family Sanyastnellaceae; genus JADFAK01. Next base: position 7,434 of record JADFAK010000101.1, read on the forward strand.
CGATCGAACGAGAGGAGATTCTCAAAAATGTATGGGGCGATGATGGTGACTATGTTGGACGTACACTAGACGTGTTTATTTCCAAGTTGCGCAAGAAGTTGGAAGTAGATACCAATGTAAAAATCGTAAACATCAGAGGCATTGGATACAAGCTCATTGTGAACGATCAAAAATGAATATCAACGACTAGAATTAATTCATATTCATTGGTTTACGAGGTGGTCAAGCTGTCTTATTGATCAGACCATACAGACAATTCATTCCCCGATGGATCGCTGAAATGAAATCTCCTACCCCCCGGAAAAGAGAAGACATCCATGACTATTTTACCACCTGCTTTCTTGACATTGGATAGTGCCTGTCCTAAGTCGGCATGATAAAGTACAACTAAAACGCCATTGACGATTTTATCCTCCGACACTTCAAAACCTCCTTGCACGCCACTGTTTGAAAACGCAGTGTAGGTCGGACCGTAATCAGTAAATGTCCAGTCAAAAGCCTGCTTATAAAATTTCTTGATAGCCGAAAGATCCTTGGCTTTGAATTCAATGTAGTTGATATGGTTGTTATCGGGATTCATAGTTTTGGTATGGGGTTATCGCGGCGTGTGTCCTCGTTTTGAAAATGCAATCTAGAATTTTTCCTCTTAGCATTTTTTTAGCAGCAATGCGCTGAATGGAATTAACTAGGATGTATGTTGCTTAATTCGAAGTAAATTCTGACCTATTTAAAGCCTTATTATAGTCAAATACTGAGAATGACAATGTGAAAATTGCCACTTAAGGGCACCAAACATGCGTCTTTGCTGAATTTTTGCGGCGTTGTTGTTCAAAAAAGAAATAGTTCGGTTTCTACTACTGTAGTGTGAAATGGTTCGATATTTGTCTGGTCCTAATCTCAAAAGACAGTACATGAATATGTCAAAAGTAGTTTCGATTTTATTGTGCTTGGCGGCAGCCCTGAGCTCATTTCAAGCTCAAACTCAAACCATCGACAATACGACCATTAGCGAGATGATCCAACGTTACAAAAACGATGCTCGAGGTCCGTACAAAGACATTCGCTGGTTTTGCAAAGACGGAAGTACTGTTTCGCCTCAAGAAAGATGCCCAGAGCCAGGTGTTCAGCGTGCTCGGTACAAGAAGGAGGTCATCGATCTAGGTCTGAACAAGCATGTCTTTCTCGGTCAAATCCTCTCTACAACTGATTTTAGCGAGTTTTGGGATGCGAAATACCACAATTCTCGATTGAAGCAATACCAGCTCGAGAAATTTCTGCGAGCCAATGACAACGGATGGATCAACAGAAAAGCGCAATTTTATCGAGGTGCTTTTCAAACCGAAGACGAAGAAGCTTGGGGTATTTCTTTTCTCACATGGGTATTGAATGATCCGAAAAAGTTAGAAAGCAATTTTTTTCTCATTCGTCAAAGCGCCAAGGATATTCCTCACAATGCTGAAAGTAACCTTTCTCAAAGAGTGCGCGCGGTGTCAAGAGATCTCGCGGAAGAAATTCCTTCCTTCATGAATCTCAGAGTAAAAATCCACGGACAGCCTGAGCAAGCGGACATAGCACTTGTGAAAAAATTCCAAAGCGCGAATGCGTCGAAACTCTCGGCCGATCAGAAAACGAAATTTCAAAATTTAATCAAAGACATGGAGTTGTTGTTTGCTCCAGTGACCGCAAAAGACTTTGAAGTTTTTCTTAAAAACCTGAGCAAAACATCGAATGGAGCTGTCGCTATCAACGATCTGGTGGAAACATTGACAAAGACAAACACTGTTTCCGAAAGATGTGAAGCCATTTCGAAAACGGCAATGATTGTCAAGAAAGATCTATTCTCATCTACCAAAGTGTCGGCCAAGTTTGACTTACTTGACGCCTCGAATAAATTGGAAGATCTATTGGTCCGCGAGTCATTGCTTTGGACGCCAACTACATTGCTCGATCAGATGAACAAGGTTCATTGCCTTACCCAAGCCGCTGCTGCTTTTGGATATCTTGAAAAATGGGAATGGGAGAATGTATCGAAGTTACTCGCAGTTCCACAGGAGGAAAATATCAGTTTGAACGATCTGGGGACTTACTCGGAGCAAGCAAGGGGGGCCTTAGAATGGTCCTCGGCTATGATTCGCGGAAATTATGGCGAGGTGGTTACGCTTTTTCAAGGTTTTGAACCTCTGGCGTTGGGATTCATCGACGATAAAGTAAGAGCATCCGTCCTGCTGCCATTGGGCAGTGCTGTGTCGGAGTTGGGGGATAATTTCTCAGAATTAGCTGGATTTTCCAATAATGTGATGGGAATTCGTGGGCAAAGTTCAATTCGCGGTCTGAACTCAGGATACGCCATGGGTGAGCTTGTTGTTAGCTCTGGATCACCAGAAGAAATTGAGGTCGATCCGACTAAAATATATGTGTTTGACCGACCACCAGCCGACTTGAAGCCTGTTGGAGGAATTGCCACGGTGACCGAGGGCAATCTGGTTTCTCATGTGCAATTACTAGCGCGAAACTTAGGAATACCAAATGCTGTATTGTCACGAGAGAATTTGCAAGCATTGCTTCCTTTTAGCGGACAAAAAGTATTCTATGCTGTCTCCAATAAAGGCACGGTTATTCTCAAACCTGTGACTGAAATGAGTGCCGAGGAAAATGCACTGTTCTCTAAAACTACCCGCAGCGATGATAAGATCTCAGTGCCATTGGAGGACATCGAACTGTCTAATCCTCATGTGATCAATTTGAGAGATGTGAATGCCTCGAATTCAGGAAAACTATGCGGACCAAAAGCGGCAAATCTGGGTCAGCTTAAACAATTGTATCCGGACCATGTGGTTGAAGGATTGGTTATCCCCTTTTCAATTTTCAAAGTCCATTTCGATCAAATTATTCCAGGCAAGGATCTTTCCTATTGGCAATACCTCAATCGAATTTTTGAAAGGAGCGACTCCATGTTAACTGCGGGAATGACTGAAAGCGAGGTGGAGATTTTTACCCTGGATGAGCTCAGCAAACTGCGCGTTGAAATTAAACAAATGAAGCTACTTCCCGATTTCGAAAAGGAGCTTATGGAGCAATTCGTTTCAGTATTTGGAAGCAAGATGGGATCTGTTCCAGTTTTCCTGCGCAGCGACACCAATATGGAAGATCTTAAAGATTTCACCGGAGCCGGACTGAACCTCACCTTGTTCAATGTACTTGACGCACAAGCTATTTGGCAAGGAATCAAGGATGTGTGGGCTTCTCCTTATACCGATCGGAGTTATCGCTGGAGGCAACGTTACTTGAAAGACCAAGCAAATGTATTCCCCTCAATATTAATTATCCCCAGTGTGAATGCCGATTATTCCGGTGTTATGATCACCAAAGGGGTTAGTTCGGGAAAGATAGATGATATAACTGTGGCCTTTAATAGAGGCGTAGGTGGAGCGGTCGAAGGCCAGGCGAGCGAGTCATGGACGATCAATTCCAATGGAAACACTACACTGATATCACCAGCGAGAGAACCAGAATACATGAGTATTCCTCCCACTGGTGGAACACTGAAAATTGCAACGACTTTTGAAGGTCGCATGCTTACAATGGAAAGATTACAAATGCTCAGGCAAATGGCCGAAGAGGTCAAGATCGATCTGAGCGCCCTCGGTATCCATGGACCCTACGATTTAGAACTTGGATTCAAAGACGACAAGCTATGGCTCTTTCAGGTCCGCCCTTTTGTAGAAAATAAAAAGGCAGCAGCTACCGAATATTTGACTTCAATAAGTCCAACAATCAATCTGACCAAACTCATCCCACTCAATACTAAGTTACAATGAAGCACTTCAATAAAATCACCTTGTTTTCTGTGTTGTCTTTTGTCCATTTTTCGGTGTTATCCCCATATCCCATCGATGGTTACAAGCTCACTGGGATAAAACGGTTGGATCGCTTGCAAAAAATAGTCTCTGGAGAACTTCCTAAGGAAAAGAAGCCCATTGCAGGTGCGATGTTGTCAATAAATGACATTCATCTGAACTTAACTGGAACACGAGGAGATAACATTACGTGCATTCCAGATGTCGAAACAGATTTTCAAAAGGAGATTGTCGCGCTCTTCGCTGGAATGGATAGGAATTATTCGCTGACCGTGATGGATATTACCCCGGGCAGACCAATTCGCTATGCTGCTCATCGAGAGACTGCTCAATACCAACCAGGTTCTGTAGGTAAGATCGCAGTTGTGACTGGATTCTTTAACGAGCTAGCAAAAATATATCCTGATTCCTTTGAAAAACGACAGGATCTCATGCGTTCGCGATCGGTGAAAGCGGGGAAGTGGGCCATGACCGACTCACATACAGTCCCTTTTTATGATCCAGAAACGAAGAAGTTGGTCAAACGCACGGTGAAAGAGAGCGATGTGTTCACACTATACGAATGGCTCGATCACATGCTTTCTGTTAGTAACAACGGGGCCGCCAGCGTTTGTTGGCGTGAGGCTGTCTTGATGCGGGCTTTTGGGAAGGACTATCCTATGCTGACGGAAGATCAGGCGAACCTGTATTGGAAAAACACACCTAAATCTGAGCTGACAAGCATTGCTCTTTCTGTGGTAAATGATCCTTTAAGAGAGCTCGATATAACCGAGAAAGAATGGAGACTCGGGACTTTCTTTACACGTGGGGCCGGAACCTTTATCCCCGGCGCTGGTGGCAGTACAGGAACTCCTCTTGGACTCATGAAATTCATGGTTGAAATGGAAAGAGGAATGGTTGTAGACGAAAAGAGCTCGCTAGAGATTAAACGCCTGCTTTACATGACTGATAGACGAATTAGATATGCTTCTGCCCCAGCTTTGAAGGATGCTGCGGTGTATTTCAAGTCTGGAAGTTTGTATAAATGTCAGCCAGAGGAAGGTTATGAATGTGGCAAGTACAAGGGAAATGTCGATAATTTCATGAATTCAGTGGCTATAGTCGAGCATCCCGATGGTACAAAATATATGGTTGCTTTAATGAGCAATGTGCTGAAGAAGAACTCGGGCACCGACCATCAAGTACTCGCGGGACGAATCGAAAAAATCATCCACAAATAAAGCGTTAACCGGTTTTCCGATCGAAATTGCCAACAATTAATCGCGCCTGTTCCCGGACTTTCTCCATAGGACTGTCCTGAAACGGTCTGACTAATTCCAAGTAATCGGAATGTCCAATGGCCTCGACTAATCTAAAGACGGCTAGCTTGAGTCTCGGGTCTCTTCCATGGAGAAGGCTTTGTAGACATTCAATTTCATCCATAGTCTTGATATGGTAACTACGAATTATTTCGGCGGATAAGGTCTCTGTTACGGCTATTTCCGCTATCGGCAGCATTACACGTTTTAAATTTGGATCCAAAACGTTATCTAGAAAGTCTACGGAATTGGATCGCGTGTTCGCGTCTACGCTCCTAATTCCATTGTAGGCTGTGATAACGTCATCTGGTGGATAACGTAAACCCAATAATCGGAAAATACGCTCCAGAGTTCCATCGATCCTACGTTCGAGTAATGCCTGTAAATCTTGGCGAGCTTCTTTGATCTCTTCAACTTCAGCTTCCTTCATCATCTCATTCTGCTGATGAAGGATTCCTATTATTGCTCTGTAACGCGAAGTTTCATCAATAATCCGCTCAATAACGGCTTCCTTTCGCATTTTTAAATGCGGGAAATTTCGCTGAATCGTGTTCAAAGCTCTCAAAGATTCAAGTCTCAAATTCACATCAGAGATCTTGAGTAAATTCATGAGCGAATCAACCGATCGCTGTGAGTCAACTTGAACCAACACACCTGGTATGAACCCCGCAATCTGCATATTACCTGCTGGATCGGCCGCGATTTCCTCCAAGATGGGGACAATCCTCACCCCATAGTTTAAAAGAGAATTTTGGGCGGCTTTGCGGGTTTCTTTCGCGATGAGTTTTTGTGTGAGTGCAGGGATAAACCGCTCATTGATCGTATCTCCCGCTGATTCAATAGCTGCCAATACAATATCCCGTTCCTGGTCATCAAGGGCCTTGTCGATAATTGCGTAGAAATTTGCCACATTCGCCTTGCCCACGGCTCGAATAACAATTAATCTGAACAATTTGCGATCCTCTTCGGTCTCGGCGATCTCGGAATACTCCGCCTTTTCTTTAATTCTCTGCTCCAACTTGAGCATCCTTTTCATTTCAGGATTGTTTCTTGACTCTTGGGCCAAAGCCAACAAGGCAGCTCCACTAATCCTAAGGTCCTCATTCAGGAGATAGCTCTCAATCAATCTTATCCGATCGTCCGTCGTTTGACGGAACAATTGCGTGAGTGCAACATATCGTACCTCGTCATTTGGGTCTTGGATCAGCCGTGTCAATTGATCAATATCCACGGATTTATTCAGTGAATACAAGCACTTCAACGCACCGATTCGAACCGCCGGAGAAGCATGGTCAAGGAATTTTGCCACATCATCAAAAAGCCGCTTGTCAGGTATTTCTTCAACTTTAGTTAATACATAGATGATTTGCTTTTCCGAACCATTTTCCAAAGCGCGTCTCAATCCGTTGATAACCGAACTGTCCCGTAAATTGGGAAGAGGGCGGTTTGCCTTCTTGTCGGCCTGACTCAGCTTTACTTTAAATGATAGAATGTACTCATGACGAATTTTGAGGGCAACCCAGATCCAAATTCCCAAGATAGCAATGGTCAGAATGCTTACCGCCTGAATAGACAGGTCAAAACCGTCAATTAGAATGATGAGGAGCACGCCACCCACGCCGGTAGCCGCCATGTCCACAAAAACATCAATAAAGTTCTTCGTTTGGCTTTTAACGCTTGCCGGAATGGGAAGGGCAAGGAGCTCGGTAGCCGCTTTATTGACCGATTGTTTTACCGAGACCTCCCACAGTTTGGTGAACACCCCCGCCCATAACACAGGCGCAAAAAGCAACAGCACGGATCCGACAAGAACTCCTCCCGGTAGTGCGTAGAGAGAGGAACCAACGCCAAATATCCCTACAATCTTCCGGGTAAGGAATAATTGAATAATCAAGGAGACGACATTGAATGTAGAAAACCAAAATGCCAGAAAGGAGGTTAAGTCATCTGGGTCAGGGTAAGCTGCTGAAGCAACACTACTAAATTGAAAATCAACCAATTTGGTGACCACAACACCCAGTCCGACCAAAAGTGCTAAAAAGCTAAGGTGTTTTGATTTAGATATAAGCTTAAGTGGATGGTCACCAAACCCTTTTAGGCGTTTCTGCCTCTGAAATTGGTTCAGTGGCTTGATGTGTTTTTTCCAAATCCAGTTATTCAAGGGGATACAGATACTAAGCAATACGGCTGCCACTATAAGCAAACTGGAAGCACTTAAGTAGGGTGCCATCAAAGATGTAGCATATCCCCCCGCAACTCCTCCTGCAATCGGCCCGACGCCAATGAAACCAAATAATCTCTTCGCCTCACGACCATCAAAAGCCAGGTTGGCCATGATCCAAAATTGCGAGGTGGTCATAACTCCAAATATGGCGATGCCAATGTATAGCAGATAGAGCACAAGATGCTGTGCTACCTGGAAGTACAACAGTGCCGACATGATGAATAATCCAGCGATGGAAACCCACAAGGTGAGTCCTGTCATGCTCCGAACCGATCTCGAATTCATAGCACGAGCATACAGTGTAGACACAATCATAGCCGTGATGGCTACAAGTAAAAATACCACTGGCAGCTTGTCGACCCCTACGACAGATAAAAATTGCGCGTTCACCACAGGTTTGATGATGAGCAGCACAAAAATTATCAGGAATATATTCAGTTGCATGAGCAAAACCCGCTTGTATTCACCTTCGCGGATATCGAAAGTGCTACTCAAGAATTTGCTCAATACAGATGTAATTCTATTAAATGTCAAAGATTTGGGTTCAAAGTTTTGTCGATTTCAGACATCAACTCGCGCATGAGTTGTTCGCCTTGTGCATCTTCTACAAGCGCCACAAGTATATACTTTCTCCAGCCCTTGCCCCAAACCAAGGCCGAATCAGAATGGTATTCTTTCCACGAACCCGATTTTCTAAATACTTTGGCCTTAGGTGCAACTTGGTCTAAGGTGTTGACAAACTTATGATGAAGTTCTGGGTCGCCCAAATATCCAAGCATCTCCTTTGAACGATCATAGTTCACCAATTTGCCGTGCGCGAGCAAGTAATAGTACCGACAAACTTGCGTAGCGCTGGCCGCATGACTCAAATTCTTCATAGGGTCTCCGACTCGCTTTCCCGCCGAAGCATAGCGTTTTCCAACCCAAAGTCCGCCCCCGTTGTCTTCATCATAGAAAGCATATCGAGGGTCTTGCATGACATCGGAAATTTTCTCGAATCCAACCCGGTCGATCATTCTCGTAGAAGCCGCGTTATTGCTCTTGGCAATCATAAGACGCATGTCGGCCTGCACTTCCGCAGTTTCTTCCAATTCCCCTTGCTCAAAGGCGTCCATCGCACTGAGTAGAACGGCGATTTTAGGCAGACTGGCGGCATACATCATGTGGCTACCGTTGATTTGCGCAAATTTCGCATGCTCCGGATCGCGCAGATCAACTAGTCCAATTCCTATCTTGTGATTGGCGGCAAGACGAGCCCATTTCGGGTGAGAGGCAATGATTTGGTCCAATTGTTCCTGAAGATCAGCATCTCTTAGTTCGCGCAAGGGCCGAATAGAAGAATCTGGAACCTGCAACGGTAATTCAGAAATGTCGATACGAACATCGGTAGAATTCACAAGCTTGGGCTGATGGCGCTTCGTGTTGTGCGCATATACCATAAGACCAGAAATAAATGTGAGTACTGCAACGAAAAAAACTTTCTCAAAGATTCCAATCTTTGTTCTGAAAGACTTTCTTGATTTGACCATTAGATACTTAAGTTATGAGTAAATAATTAATAGCGTTAGCTGTATCGGAAAGTGTTCCGACCGGTGGCCAATTGTGCTAACAAATATACGTTGGTTTCCATATCAAGTTGCCAATTTTTGATAAAATAATCCGGACTCATCAGCGTTGTAACGGTCAGAAAATCAGTTTGTTATGCGGGTTGTTTGCTGCGAAGTCCTCCAAGATGACAAAAGTTGAAAAGTTGGCCTACTTTTTTTCGATGTAATTCTGACTTAAACAAGAGATAAGCGAAGTACTTGAAGGAGGGATTAAAGGCTCATTCGGAGGTTCTGCATGAGCTGTTCTCCTATACGATAAGTAGTTGGGTTGTGGATGGTAATCCTTTCTTTTTTAGTGAGTTGGCAGACTAGCCATTGCTCGGTGAAATGGCATATGAAGGTTCAGTTGAACGCGAGAATTTTCTGGTTACGAGAGGCAAACATTTGCCCGTAGGGCTCATCATTATTCTTGAAATAAGTGCGCTATAATTCAAGGGATTACCCGAATGCTGACAAAACGCAGCCGGAATAGCATTCACACTCAAGGGACTTTTCTTAAATTTCGGGCTGATCGGGGTACTTGCAACTCGATTGTAGTATTGTTTATATGAGAAGAGTTTTGAAACCACAGGCGATCGTGCTATCCTCTATAGTGCTGGTTCTAGCCTTTGCCAATTTGGCTTTTGTAGATCAAGAAGAAGCGACCTACTATCATTCTTGGGAAGAATTGATGATGATGCGCGGGGGCTCGTCGATTGACCTACCGCAGGGCACGAACAGTTTGTTTACAGGCTCTGGAAGATGTGCAGGTTGTCACGGCCACGATCCCAACCTAAATGCCGGTTTTACAAGTGAAGGCGAAGATGTGAATCCGGTGGACGATTGGCGTGCGACGATGATGGCCAATTCGGCAAAAGATCCGTTTTGGAGAGCCAAGGTAAGCCACGAAGTAGCAATCAACCCGGATCATCAAGCTGTACTGGAAGATAAATGCACTTCCTGCCACGCCTCTCAAGGACATTTTGCCGCCCACTACGATGGTGCGGAGTTCTATAGTATCGCGGAAATGGCACTTGACTCTTTGGCCTTGGATGGAGTTTCTTGTAGCTCGTGCCACCAACAACGACAAGAAGGAATTGGTCAATTTTTTAGCGGAGAATTGGTTTTTGACAACGATACGATTTATGGACCCTACGGAAATAACCCCGACGAGGATCCAATTTTTGAGCAACCTATGCAGTCTTTTGTGGGGTATACACCTGTGTATGGCGGACATGTAAATGAAAGTGAGTTATGCGCTGCCTGCCACACCTTGGTGACAAATACAGTTGATCTCGATGGAGAACTTACGGGCGGATCATTCGTCGAACAAGCTACCTACCATGAGTGGGTGAATAGTGCCTACAATAACGAACAAAATGATGGCGAATGCCAAGATTGTCATATGCCTCAGTTGAATGAACCAATTGTGATTTCTGCGAATTATGCATTCCTTCCAGGCCGTGAGCCTTTTGGCCAGCATTTTCTTGTGGGCGCCAACTCATTCATGCTAGAAGTGCTCAAAGAGAATATCCCAGAACTTGGAATATGGGCGACAGAAGAGCAATTTGACGTCGCCATTGAACGCACCCTCGACCAGCTTCAACAGCAGTCGGTTATCATTGAATTAAGTGAATTGAACGTAGATGCCGATAGTGCTTATTACGAATTGAAACTCACCAATTTAGCCGGACATAAATTCCCCTCGGGATATCCTTCACGGCGTGCATTTGTCGAGTTTTTGGCCTTGGAAGAAAATGGGGATACTTTGTTTAGCTCGGGCGTTTTGCAGTCAAATTACGAAGTGAATGGTCAGAATGGAACCTACGAACCTCATTACGAATTGATCACCGATGAAGAACAAGTCCAGATCTACGAAATGGTCATGGGGGATGTAAACGGAGATGTCACGACGGTGTTGGAGCGAGCAGATATTCCTTTAAAAGACAACAGACTTGTTCCTCTTGGATTTAGTTTCGATCACTACAATTATGATACTACCTTGGTGGCGGGCTTAGCCGTTAATGACCCAAATTTCAATGTTGAAGGCACGGAAGGCTCCGGAACCGATCGAATTGAATACCACTTCCCACTTGACGACTATATGGGAACCCTCACCATTAAAGCACGTCTATGGTACCAGTCTGCTCCACCAAAATGGAACGACGAATTGTTCTCTGTTTCGACACCAGAAATTGAGGCTTTTGAGGAAATGTATTGGGAGGTCGGACCTTCTCCTGTTCTCGTAGATGAGGAGGTCACAACAATGGTTATTGTGCACACCGGAGAAATGGTTTTGGATTCCAACCCATCTATCTACCCTAATCCAACTTCTGATTGGGTAAATGTAGATGCTAGAGGGGAGAGGATTGAGCTTATTCAAGTGTACAACACCTCCGGAGTACTTGTCCAAGAATCACGTCCAAATACTGTTGGAACAAGGCTGAAACTCAACGTAGGCCAAGGAATCTACTACTTGCGTATTCAGACAGCAAACGGAGTTCATCTTTCCGAAGTCGTAAAGCTATAGACCAGCGGAGCGGCCAAAGGTGTATGGCCAAGCTTTTCAGTTCTTAACACGTATCTATTGTGAGGGTTTACAGTTATGTGATAAATGTTTCACAAAACGTGCTTGCGCTTTGATTATATTTGGGTAGCTGTGATCCAGATCGATGCGCCGCTTAGAAAAGATGCTTGATGTTCAAAGATGTTAACCTAGAAAATGCGCTGATACGCGAACGTGAAATCGCCCGAGAACAAGGAGCGATGAAGTTTGTCTACAATGTTTTCGACGTGCTGAACGACGAGGTTTATGCCGAACGCGAAATAAGAACGCGCGTTGAACAGTCTAAGAGTTCTAGCCTTGTGCCAGATATGACGATTTCTAAGTTGGACGAAGAACGCATTTTCTCCATCGACGAAATCAGAAAGATTTGCATTAAGTACCGACTGCGTTTTCTTGATTCCTCTTTGTTTAAAAGCGAACTTCCCTACGAGGCTATCGTGCAGATCAAGGAGTTGGAACGCGCACACGGATGCGCCCTGCAGAATTTTAAAATTATGGCGCCTTCCGAGCTCTTCAAGCTAAGTGATTGTGACAAAGATCCCTTACTGTTTGTACAACTTGACACAGGCATATTTTACCTGATTCATAAATGGGGCAAAGATATTTCTTGGTACCGCAAGACACTTATGTTTCCTTTTAGAAACCTAGTTTCTCTCACGCTGTCAATCTTTTTAGTCTCCGTACTTCTTAGTTTATTGATTCCAACTTCATTTGTGAGCGGCACCGTTATCGGCGACCAAGGCCTGGCCCGACTTACCTTTTTCCTCTGGTCCTTTGTGAGCATCGTTGCTAGCGTCAGTTATGTTGGGCTCGCATTCTTCAAAAATGTGAGTTCCGGACAATGGAATAGCCCTTTCTTTAAGCAGAATTACTAAAGGATCCTAGAAGTCAAATTTCTGAGTTGTTTGGTAAAGACGAAGGTTTCATCTTTGCCTTGTCCAACAAAACCCTTTTCGAAGAGCTGATCCATGAACATTGCGTTGCAAATAGTCTTTTATGTCTTAGTGGCCTATGCGGTCATTTGCATGGTCTATTACCTAGCGCAAGAGAAGTTTATTTTCATTCCATTCAAGTACGGTAAGAGCTTTAAATATAAACTTGCCACTGAGTTTGAAGAAGTGTTCATTACAACCCCATACAAGGGCACAATCAATGCGATAATTTTCGAAAAGCCAGACCCCCAGGGGGTGATTTTATACTTGCACGGGAATACCGGAAGTCTGAACCGATGGGCCCTCATGGCCGAAGAGCTCACGCATTTCAATTATACCATTATGGCCATCGATTTCCGAGGCTATGGTAAGAGCAAAGGACCTCTTAAAGAAGAATTTCTTCATGCCGACGCCCAAGCTTGTTGGGATTATTTGGAGGATAGATTCCCTGAGTTGCCAAGGTCGATTTATGGACGCTCTCTAGGTACAGGAATGGCTGTTAAGTTAGCTAGCGCAAATGCTCCAAACCGGTTGATTCTAGAAACTCCTTTCTTCAGCTTGCTTGATGTTGCCCAGTTCTATTTCCCATTCCTCCCCATAAAACTACTGCTGCGATATGAGTTTCGGTCGGATAAGTACATCTCAAGTGTAATTTGTCCCATATTAATTCTACACGGCACCAAGGATAGAATTGTACCGTATCATTCGGCCCTAAAACTATTTCAAGCAGCAGGTGCTGAAAAGGATATCCAAATGGTGACCATAGTGGGAGGGAAGCACAACAACCTCAACGCCTATCCACTTTTCCACGAAAAACTAGCTCAGTTTTTAGAGCAATAAAAAAGCCGCTTCAATTTTCATCGAAACGGCTTTCTGTATTTTATCTAGTCTCTTCTAGTCGCAAATCGTTCCATATTGAGGAAGGAATAGCAACAAGTCTTCTGAGTTCACGACCGCATCTTGATTGATGTCAAAAGGCATGCAATCTCCCGTACAACCAAAGGCGCCTAAGAAGCCAAGCAAGTCGGAAATATCAATCGCCAAGTCGTCGTTAAAGTCACCAATACATCCTACGGAAACCTCATCTTCTTCAACTACGCCATTGCAGTCGTTGTCGATATCAATGAATGTACCCGGCGCACCTGGATACATGGTGTTGTTCTGATCATCACAATCGGTGTTGTCAAGGACAAAACCAGCTGGTTGGTCACAAGCATCAACGCTCAGTAAAATGTTACCATATCCGTCACCGTCCATATCGGCGTACCACGTTGTAATGTCTACTGGGTTGTCGTCTATTTCTCCATTACAATCATTGTCTACCCCGTCGCACACTTCATCAGCATCTGGGTTTATGGCATCGTTTCCATCATCACAGTCCAAGTCATTGTCGACATGCCCTGCTGGTTGAGAACAATCAACCACTGAATTGAGCGCATCTCCGTATCCATCACCATCGGTGTCGGCATACCATGTAGACGAAGCAATGACAGTGATATAGCCCACTTTCGTTTCTGAATCTACCTGCAATGCATCGTTGGTAACAGTCACCGTTACATCATAGACTCCAGGTACATTGTATACAACTCCTGCTGGGTTTTGATCTGTAGAAGACGATGGTGTACCACCACTAAAACTCCAAGCCCAATCAGTATTTGTTCCGGTACTCAAATCTGTAAAATCTACCGAGCTTCCCTGACATACAGTGGTCGTGCTCGCACTGAAGTCGGCAAAGTCATCACCAGCTATTGGCATACATCCGCCAACTGTTGTTACAACATTGTGGTAGTCTTCATTCACAACGTCGTGAATCAAACTCACACATACGTCAACATCCGTAATGCTGAAATAATATACCCGAACAAAGGGAACAGGACTCAAATTCTTTGGACAGCTTTGATCTGTAAGCGAAACACCCAGAATACGAGCTCCTCCGAGCGTTGAAACTGGATTGACATCAAAGTCCACTGGAGAAATAAGATTCTCAACAGATTGGACAGTGATTCCGCTAACTTCCAAATCGTATGCTACAATGCGGTTATCAGGATTGAGTACGTGGATATCAACATAACCTAAGTCGGTATTAACCTCCCCAATACTAAATGTTGTATTGTGCGCAGGATTTAAAATTTGGTCATCCCATACACAGTGATCATGTACTCCTTGTTCATCCACGTGATCAGGACCATAGAATACACACCCTGCCGCTACAGCTGCATCAGTAACATTGATACCACCGTCGTTGTTCAAATCGGTACATGGAGTAACGAATGTATCGTTTCCAAGGATATCATTGATGTATTGTGAAACATCGGCAGCATCCAATTCACCCGAATTGTTCAAGTCTCCTTTCGAAACGATTCCAGGGCAGTTGCCCGCACAGTCAGGAACTGCACTTCCAAAAGGAACTCCGTTACAATCGAAAATGATTCCGCAGTCTTCTGTCTTCACGAAGTTGATCAAGTTTCCATCAACATCACGGTCAAATGAAACACAAACGGCAGCCCAGTTGTTGTCATAAGTCAACTCATAAGATCCATTGGCATCAGGTGACTGATCCCAGTTGGTACGAATTACTAAGGTGTATTCTCCACCAGGAACATCTGTTACGTCAATCCACTGACAAGAAAGTCCTGAACTGTAGATATCACCGCAACCTGCAGTAATTCCCATGTTTCCACATGTGTATTTGGCTGTTCCACCATCAGAACACTCAAGGTCCAATACGCAAAATCCGTTTTTGAATCCTATCTGAGGCATTGGATTTCCTAGTCCGTCATACAATACATACTCCGCATATCCAGCATAGTGCCAGTGATTGTGACAAGCATCCCACTCAAATTGATCTGGCTGATTCGCAGGAGCACCGATGAAATAGTCCTCTGTACCTACATTCTTAATGTGTGTTGTGAATCGAATAATCTCACGATCTCCAAAACCTTGCATACATCCCTCATTCACATAACAAGCATCGCTGTTGGCAAGTGTTTGTTGGAACATAGAGTTAAAGAATACATCTCCCAACATTTCCAAGTCAGGACCTATTGTCGGACATTGAATATCTCCGTCGAAATAGCACTGCGCAGGCTCTACAGCAATCGGCAAGTAGTTGCAAGCCAATGGATCCATACAGCCAGAAACGCCTCCTAAAAATTCAACCAAGAAATCCAATGGGCCAGATCCACAGGCCGAATTTTGATCTCCAATACGAATGTAATACGTAAGACCTTCCTCAAGCAATGGCGTTACCTCTGCCTGAACTCCGCATAGGTCGTCATTCCAAGTTAATGTGGCCTCGTTCGTATCGTCAAAGAATTCCATGTTGCAGTAATCGTACATCCAGATTTCAGTGTCACACGTTGCTAGGTCGCAGGTGCTTATTTTGAACTGACCTGAAGTGTCAGGAACAAAGACATACCAAGCATTCGGATAAGGAGCTGTTTGAATACCCATTACCGCATCAATCGGATTGTTGCAGTCAAATCCAGGAGGACAGTTCACATTAATTGTCTGCGAATCTCCAAATTCACCTCCAGTTGCTACGCTGTTTCCATTGAGTACAAGTTCAAATGAACCTTGTCCATATCCACAGCATATACCGTCGCCGTAAGAATCATAAATCGTAAACTGGTGACAGTTGTCGCCAATACAATAGGTTCCTCCATTTACATCTCCGTTCGCTACCTCTACACCAAACTCGTCGGTCAATGTCCACGAAGTTTCCTGAGGATAGTTGTCCTGAACAATAATAATTTCCAATTGGTTACCGACGATAATCGTTACGTCATAAGACACAACCGAATTGTCTCCAGCATTGCTCGCAGTGAGGGTTGCAGAATAAGTTCCGTCCGTTAAATATTGAATAGCTGGATTCTGATCTGTAGAACTAGAAGGTGTTCCTCCGGGAAAATCCCAACTCCATGCATCCGGATTGCCTATCGTAAGATCCGTAAACTGGATAGTCGTTCCTTGGCAGTATGAAGGTGCCGAGAATGAGAAATCAGCTGTTAACGGAGGGTAAGTACATGAACCATCGTCGGTTCCAGCACATACATCGTAGTTCAACGCCTCCGGATCCGTACAGCCCAAGTCAGCTCCAAAAGGAAGCGTGAAGTAGTGGGTCGTGCCATTGCCAAAGTCGGCCGCTGGCATTTGAACCAACACATTGCCCGATCCATCGGTTATCGAATAATCTCCGTCAATTGCACAACCATAAGCCGTTCCATTGAGTCCGTCCCCGTATGTGTCGCCCACTGTAAATAAGTAGCAACCATCAGGTAAAGCCGTTAAAAGAGAGTCATAAGTCGTCTGATTGCCATACGTTCCACTCGAAATGGAAACAAGCTCAACGCCTCCTGGGTCAGTGATCGACCATGAAGATTCGCCTCCCCAACAATCAGTTAGAAAAGACACGGTTATATCGGTCTGTGCGCTGACAGAACTAAACGAGCAGACACCTAAAATAAAGCAGGCAACCGCCAAAACACGAAGGTTATGCATGAATTTGGAATTTTGGTTAAGGATAATAACAGGTTTATTACAATCTGATAAAGATACGAAATTCTTCTTTTATCCCCATGAATTGGCTACATCATCCGTCAAACAAGCTTAATGAACCATCGAAGAATAGACATTTGCCTTGTGCTTAACATTCTTTCTTATGTCGAGCCAGAATAAATTGTAATCGGCCTTATGCCAGTTTTTCGTAGTGATAAACCATTTTAGTACGGGTACATCTGGCTTCTTTATCCACAATAATCCATCCTGTGGTTTGGCGGCTATCGTATGTCGATATTTCAACTTGAACTTAGAATTCAAAATCGCTCCGTGATCCTGTTTGGACGAATAATGCATACTATCCAATTTAAAGGAGATCGGATTGGTAATGACATTCGCCTTGTAATGCTCTTCATAAAACCACGGGTATTTGTTCTTCGTGAAGGTCATCCAACTCATAAAGCAGTGAAGATCACCTTCTTCCAAACAGGGTGGAATGTGCTGAAAATCAGATTCTTTCACGGGCATACCCACCAAGTAAGCTGCGACTAGCAATTCCCTCAACGTATCATTTCCGTCAATAAATTCTTGAATAAGCATAATGCCCATGGTCGTGCCCTGAGAGTGCGAGGCGATGTAAAAAGGCCGACCGTGATTGTAGTGTTCTAAGTAATATTGGAAAGACGCTCTTATATCTTCATACGCGATTTTCAAGGCACTGTACCCGCCTTCTTCCAAGTGAAAATAACTCTTGATATGTGCTTGTCTGTACCGCGGAGCATACACTTTACAAGTCTCATTGAAAACCGTTGCTTGGTGTAGTATCGGACCTTTGTCTGTCCACGCATTGATCTCCTCCTCATCCATGCCGGCATTCCATCGAGCGTCTTTCTCCCAAAAAGTAGTCGGGTGTATGAAGAATACGTCAAAGTCGGCGCGTTCTTGGTTGTTTTGCAGACTAGCATCAGGAAGTGAATCGGCCAAATCCTTCACCCATGGCAATGCAGCCCACGAATCAGTTTTTGAATAGTCCGGTTCTGCTGGAATTTCCTCTGTCCGAAAAGAGTAGGGGATGTAATGCCAGTTTTGATGGCAGCCGACAAGTAAAAGTGACAAAAGTGCCAGGAATAGCCATTTCATAATTAAATAGGAGGTCAAAAAGTGTGCAGTTTAGAAAGTGCAATAATCCGAAATACATCCCGCTCCTAAAAATGTTTTAGCACAAGGCAAATGAATAGGACTAATAGATAAGATGAACCTTCAGTAGTGGCGAATGAAATGAATTCTTTTCTTTTGCACTCGATTAAATTCTTTGGGCATTGGCTTGATGTCAATGACAATGGAAACATGTAATTTTGCTATTGACCCAATCTGGTGCTTAATTTGTCGTTTTTTAGTTCGTAGACAACATTTTCACCATTTTTGACGACTAATAGGTAAGCCACCTTGGCGCATAAGCTAGCTGTATGAATAAAGTAGGATGGATTTTGATAGGAGCGTTTTTGATTTTGCTGAGCAAAGCAGGTCAAGGACAAGCTGTGGGTATGCATTGGGAAGTTCATGAAGTTCATTACGGACAGGTTGGTTCCGTTGATTTGAATGGATACATTACCTATCGATTGGCTATTGATTTTACCAATGCCAACGACTTTCTTCTTGCCGTAACCGCCAATCAAGGTGCGACTTGCATGACTCCAGATGCCTTTGATATCGACATCTCGTCTAGTGGTGATGTTTTTCAACACGTTTCAGGAGAAGGTGTTTATTCAGGCGGAATATGTTTGTTTTCAGATTTTGATGAGTCACTGCTTTTTGATTCATTCGCCACAATTGATCGATTTTGTCCAGATCCCCCAGGGACCATATTTTTTGCCGACGCATGTGGAATGACTCCCATAGTCAACTGGGAAAATGGTGCCGATTTATGGGTGGATGATGGAGCCTGGTTTAATACACCGGGTTCGAATGGTACTGCTGGTGCCGATTTAAAAGTATATGTCTTACAACTTACAACAAACGGCGATATCACCGCTTGTCTGGGAGTAGGAGTCCACGTAGGTGGAGTGCCGAGTAACTTGCAGGAAATCCAATTTTGTGAAGATTTTCCCAATCCTTGCCTGGCCAATGCACTCGACACAACGTTGAACCTAGTTGATCCTATCAACTGTTTCGGTGAACTTGCTACGATGGTCATTGGAAATGAAACAGGAAATGGTTCGATTCAATACACACTCTTTGCAGATGACGTCGCACAAACGCCTATTACCGACGACAATAGCTATGAAAATCTAAGCGCTGGGGTTGACTATTTTGTCGCCATGGAAGATTCTTTCGGCTGCAAGGACACCACGGCTGTATTTTCATTCATTGAACCACCACTCTTGGAGTTGGAGTCAGAACTTACGGCTGATGTACTTTGCTTTGGTGATACAACGGGCGTGATCACAAACCTCGCCACTGGAGGAACAGATCCACTGGCTTTTTTCTTAAACGATGCAGCTAGTTCAGAACAGCTAATCAATTCGACTTACGACAACTTGGGTTGTGGTGACTACGAAGTGAAGGTTGTCGATGATCTTGGGTGCATTGACTCGACGATCATTAGTGTTTCATGTCCAGAGATCTTGGCAGTAACTGCCACCTTAGTGAATAGTTCATGCTTTGCATTGGACAATGGTTCAATTACCGCAACACTTACCGGTGGAACGGGCGCTTCGACAGTGACTTGGTCTTCTTCAGTGGATTTAACATTCGATACACAGTTTACCGGTGGGACTCCACTGAATATCTCAATTTCTGATTTGGAGCCAGCGACTTATACTGCCTCGGTAGTCGACGCCAATGGCTGTACATTCGAGATTAGTTTTGATATTGATGAACCAGATCCTATGACGACCGTTGTATCACCTACCGATGCTTCATGCAATAGCCTGAGCGATGGTAGCATTGATGTAGTGGCCTCTGGAGGAACCCCTGATTTTGACTATTCTATTTCAGAGCTTGGCGGCGGACCGGTTACGTTTGACGGACTGCCGGCGGGTGAATATGTGGTAATCTCTGAAGATTCCCAAGGATGTCAAATATTGGATACGGTGACCGTAGGGCAACCCGCTGCAGTTGTGTTTGATAGCTTGCTGGTTCAAGACGTATCCTGCTTTGGTCTGTGCGATGGTAGCATAGCCTTTACGAGCCTCGGAGGTGGTGAAGGCAATATCGTTCTTACTTCAATTCCCGTACTCAATCCAAATGGAAATGGCGATGGATTCATGGAAGCATGTCAAGGAAACTACACCATTCTAGCGCAGGATGAAGGAAATAACTGTACTTATTCTTTGGGATCGCATACGATTATTGAGCCTGCACAATTGATTATGACCCCGACAATCCAAGATATCACTTGTTTCGGAGCGTCAAACGGTTCTATTTCCATTGAATGTGCAGGAGGCACAGGTGATATAGCACTCACGATCAATGACTCGCTCTTAGCTTGCGGTTCGGTATTGGATTCGATTCCACCAGGATTATACGAGGTTATGCTAATCGACGAGTCTCAGTGTTTTACTTCACAAACGTTTGAGCTGACCGAACCAGATGAGCTCGAATTAATGATCCTTGAGACAATTGACCTAGCTTGTGGTGGTGATGAAAATGGTGCTGTCGTTTTCGATGTTGATGGAGGAACTCCTTCAACCGATGGTGATCCGTATACTTTCTTTGTAAACGGAGTGAACCAAACATTGATTGATCTTATTCAACTCGGTGCGGGCGATTATGAACTGTGTGCACAAGACGCTAATCTGTGTCTAGCTTGTGATTCATTTCAAATTCTTCAGCCTGAACCTATTACTTTCTTGTTCAACATCACAAACACCTCGTGTACAGGAATGGACGACGGCGCTTTGAATGTTTTTGCAGGAGGAGGTACAGGTCCCATAACCATTTCCTATGATCCACCTAACTTGGATATCAATAATCTGAGTGAAGGAGAATACGTCGTATACGCCGTCGATTCAGTAGGTTGTATGGCGCAGGATACCGCTTTGGTTGAGGCGAATATTTTAACGGATTTAGGCATCGAACTATTTACCACACCTCTCACTTGTTGGAACACCGGCGACGGATCAGCGACGGTGGTTGTTCTTGGCGGTACCGCCCCATATCAAATTCAGTGGGGAGACCCCGATTTGCAAACGACGTCGACAGCGATCGGTCTGCCTGAAGGTTCATACCAAGTCATAGTGACTGATGGCCAAGGCTGTGAAGTGGACTCACTTGCTCAAATCGTTCCAAATGAAGGATGCTTTTTCATCGCCACGGCCATTACGCCTAACGGAGATGGCAGCAATGATGAGTGGATTATTGGTGGATTGGAGTATTTCCCAACAGCAACGGTCCAGGTATTTAACCGATGGGGACAAATACTATTTGAGTCTAGAGGCACATATGTACCATGGGATGCCACGTTCAACGGACGAAAAGTATCGCTAGGGGATTATTATTTCTTGATAAACTACGATGACAATGCAGAGCCTATTACTGGAACTGTGACTGTCAAATATTAAAAGAATTGGAGCCTTGCGCTCGGGAGTAGAAGATTTATCTTAGTGCTTACAAGACTTAGTTTGAGGCATTCACAAGGATTTTTTTCTCCGAAAATTGAAAAGATTGAATTTGATTAAATTTGACAGATTTCAAATCTCAATGGCATGATAAAATGGCTTGCAACTGTATTCTTGGTTATTAGCGGTTACTTAGCGACTAACGCGCAAATAACAGGTTATGAACTAGTGCCTGCAGTAGTTCATACTGGAGCATATGCCGATGGCGTGGACCTCAATGGATATGTTACATGGCATCTATATGTGACCGTTACCAACCCGACCGATGTTATGTCGGCCGTATTTGGGACTGATTACAATTTCACGCCCAACTTGCCAGATGACGAGGATATTGATTGGGTTTTTGACTGCAATTTATTCCAACATGAATTCGCCGGGCCAAGTGCACTAGACAATAACTGCAATTTTTGGGGTGACGCTTTCTTTCCTTCTATGGAATTTGATTCGTTTTTCACCTTTGATGCGCTCTCGTCTTGTGATCCGGATATTGTAAATTATGCAATCGCTTTACCCGTCGCAGGCGCTATCAACCAATTTGAAGGTACTCCTGGCGGTGCTCCGAACGGAGATTTCTTCGATGGGGGGTCGTTCTTTGTCGACGATGGAGCCTATTTTACGTTGAATGATGGAGCAAATGGAATTGCAGGAGCCGACCTCCGTGTACTCATCGCCCAATTGACGACCTGTGGAAGCTTAAATCTTGAATTTGGCGTGCAAATTTTTGTTGAAGCAAATGGAAATAACCCCGATCTAGAAATTTTCAATGTCTTTGCAGAGAATCCTTGTATCGCCAATCCAATGGATACGGTGATCAATATTACGGAGTCTTTGGATTGTTTTGGACAGACAGCCACCATTGAATTCGGTGGCGGTGGAAACGGGGATATCACGTACGAGATTTGGGATGATTCAGATGGTACTTTGCTTTCTACACAAGTTGGAGATCCTGAACTTGGCGGATTTGGTGAAGGGTGCTATTATGTCTCCATGATAGACGAAATTGGCTGCGTGGATACTTCATCCGTGTTTTGCTTCATTGAACCTACTCTCCTAGAGATGACTACTGAGCTTACTGCGGATGTTCTTTGCTTTGGGGACAATACCGGAGAAATATGTGTCGACGTAGTAGGTGGCACCCCTGGATATACGATTTCAGCATGCGACGGCAGTGTAATTGCCAATGGTGCATGTGTGAGTGGTTTAGGTTGTGGATTGTGCACAATTGAAGTGGAAGATGCTAACGGTTGTATTGTGACTGAGGATATTCAAGTGAATTGTCCTGAACAACTGGCGTTTGATATCGTTCAAACCCACGTTAGCTGCAATTCTGCCTGTGATGGAACACTCGCAGGAACTATAACCGGTGGAACAGGAACCTTGGATGTTACTGTACTACTGAACGGTGATCTGTTTACCACGATTGTCGATGCTGCAACACCATTGGATCTTGATTTGGCCGACTTGTGCTTTGGAACCTATGATATTTCTGTTGTGGATGATGAAGGTTGTACACATGCCGATACCTACATTGTAACAGAACCTGACGTACTCGCTGTTGTCCTTGCGCCCACTGATATGAGTTGTGAAGGTATATGCGATGGTTCTGTGGGGATCTTAATTGAAGGTGGTACTGGACCATTTGTGACTGAAATTCTTGATGTCGACAACAATGTTGTTGGCGCCGTAGACTTGTGTGCCGGGGTATATACGGTGAACATCACGGATGACCACCTCTGCACCGTGTCAGATACCTTCGAAATTTTTGAACCAGACGGAATTACCTACGAGGTTTTCACGCAGAATGCGAGTTGTTTTGGATTCTGTGACGGTGTGGTATTTGTTCAAGACTTAGTTGGAGGTGATGGTGTATTTGATCTTACACTCGACGGCAATCCAGTCGACCTCAATATCGCGCCAGATAGCCTTGGCTGGATTACGGTATGTGCAGGCTTGCACGAAGCGGTGATTACATACAATTCAGGGGCCTGTAGCGAAACAATTTCTGATATTGAAATTACGGAGCCCGAAGAGCTTCAAATGAATATCCTGACGACCGATATTACCTGTACTGGAGATGACAATGGTACTATTGATGTTCAGTGTATTGGTGGGTCTGGCGACGTTTGGATAATCTCGCCGGATACCCTTTTATGCCCGAATATTATCGACTCATTGAGTACGGGTAACTACCAGGTTACCATTGAGGATTCTCTCGGTTGTCAGGTTACTCAATTGGTGCCTATTATAGAACCTAATCCATTCTCCGCAGGAGTAGATTCCCTATCTCATGTAGTGTGCAATGGTGATTGTGATGGGTATATGTCCTTTTTCGTACAAGGAGGTGTTCCCGATTACACGGTTGTGCTGAACAATAACCTAATTGCGGGAGCACAAAACGAACTCTGTGCCGGAGATTACACACTTGTGGTAATGGATCAGAATGGATGCACCCACGAGGAAGATTTTGAAATAACCGAACCTGCTGCCCTAGACCTAATTATTGCTCCGAGCAATGCGACTTGTACAGGTATGAATGATGGTGTAGCGGCCGTGGTTGATATTGGTGGAACGGGCCCTGTTGAGGTGACTTTCCAACCTGAAGATCTTGATCTTACTGAGCTGTTTGCTGGTGTTTATCCAGTCTACGCAATCGACTCGGTTGGATGTGAGGTTCAAGACACAATTTTTATCGGAGTTGATGTGGTTACGGATATGGAGCTTTTCTTGTTCTCATCACCAGAGACTTGCTGGAATGAGGACGATGGAACGGCAACAATAGCCGTGGTAGGAGGCTTTCAGCCTTTGAGTTATTATTGGGATGATCCTCTCGAACAAAACACCGCAACGGCTATTGGATTACCTGCAGATGAGTGGTATTCGGTTATAGTAGTAGATTCATTGGGATGTACTCTTGATACGGCTGTTTTTATTGACCACAATGCTGGTTGTTTCTTCATCTCGACTGCTCTGACACCGAATGGAGATGGATACAACGATACATGGACTCTTGGTGGATTTGAATACTTTAGCGACGTGGTTGTTCAAGTATACAATCGCTGGGGACAAGTATTGTACGAGTCGCAAGGGTATTCTGTTCCTTGGGATGGACGACACAATGGTAAGAAGCTGCCAGTAGCTGACTACTATTATATTATTACCTATAGTAAAAATGAGTTGCCGCTCACGGGCACTGTAACGCTTAAATACTAAGCTAGATGAAAAGATATGTAGGACGAATTGTAGGGATGGTGTTGCTGTTGGCCCTGGTAAGCTCAACAGCAGAAGCTCAACAGCTTCATCGACGTACCCAGTTTATATTCAATACTTACCTGGTTAATCCGGCAGTAGTGGGTACCAAGACCTATTCTCCAATAATGGCTTCGTACAGAAACCAGTGGACAGGTTTCGACAATGCACCAACGACATACACCTTGAGCGGACATACCCAACTCCCGAATAAAATTGGAATTGGGGGAATCGCCTACCACGATAATACAGGTGGTGCCATTTCGCGTACAGGTGTAGAATTAACTGGTAGCTATCACATTGACCTGAATAATCAAGACGCTATTTCCTTCGGTCTTAGTGGAGTTGTGAGTCAATACAAATTTGACAATACCGATCTTGTTGTGTTTGACCCGAATGATGAAGCCCTTATCGGTGGGATGGAAAGTCACGTCAACTTTGATGCAAATTTTGGAATGCTCGTTTTTGGACCGAATTATTTCTTCGGACTTTCGATTCCTCAACTTATACAGACGCAATTGAAGCTGGAGTCAAACGGTACACCAAAGGATAACCGAAATGCGCGCCATTTCTATTTTATGGGTTCGTATAAATACTACATTACTGAAGATATAGATCTACAACCTTCGGCACTTGTGAAGTTCGTTGTAGCCTCTCCGGTTCAGTTTGACGTAAATGCCAAAGTAACTTACAAAGACATGATTTTCGCAGGTCTTACATACCGACACAAGGATGCGGTTGCTTTTATGGCCGGCTTGGAATGGAATCAATTTGCTTTTGGTTATGCCTACGATCTTACAGTTACCGATGCGAGAAGCTTCAGTCCTCATACGCATGAAATTACTCTAGGGTACTACATCCCACGTAAACGAGGCGGTTTTACCGATCGTTCATTGCTGGGGCCAAAAATTATTTCTCGTAGACGTGTAATCAAATAATTAACTTTGGCAGTATTCTTGATAGGAAAGAACTTCCTGACGAAACAGTATTCAAAGGAAAACTAACTATTCGATAAACTGCTCCCTGGAAAGTGGGATCTAATTAAAATGAACATGAAAAAACTGTTATTCACTGTACTAGGTATTGCCTTGTGCTCAATCACATTCGGACAATTCGAGAAATTGGTCGTTAAGGAAGTACCAAACAACGGCGCCGTTCCTGGGAAGACATATCGCATATATGCTAAGGTTAAAAGCACCGAAGATCATATTCACGCTGTATTTGGTCAGGAAGGCCATCCCTTAAAGGTGGAGTCAACAAAGCCTTTTTTCCAGTCGAAGTATGGTGGAGGAATGAGCAAGGAAATTAACAGGTCTACAGTAGCAGAGAATGCTGAACTGAAATTTGATAGTTGGGTGACGATTGGTCTTGAGGACAACTACAACAATGCTCTCAATATTTTTATCATGACTTTAGAGGCGTTTGAAGCTGGTAAGACCTTGGAAACTTCCGATGGCGCATGGTTCGTAACACCAGATCACCGTCAGGCATTTGCCGAAGATGATAAGCTAATTTTATTGATGCAACTCACTACCGAAGGTACTGTTGAGGGCGTCATTAACTTGCAAGGTCGAATGGCCTCAGGTGAAGTGTTCAAAGAGTATGATCTTACCTTTAAATGTGGTAAGTAAGACGATATCATAGATAGAATTGAGGTCGGCATTTATGCCGACCTTTTTTATGCTAGCGTTTTTCGAATTCGAGTGACGCCGAGTTAATGCAATATCTCAGTCCCGTAGGATTCGGGCCATCGGTGAATACATGTCCAAGATGACCTTCGCAACGGTTACATACTACTTCGACTCGTCGCATGCCATAAGCATTGTCAACTCTTTCCCCTACATGCGTGGAATCCGCAGGCGTATAAAAACTCGGCCATCCAGTACCCGATTCAAACTTAGTTGCTGAGTCAAACAATTCTAGACCGCAACCTGCGCAATGATACATTCCAGTTTCATGGTTGTCCCACAATTCGCCCGTAAATGCCCTCTCCGTGCCTTTCTCTCTTAAAATATGGTATTCCTCCGCAGTGAGAATTGCTTTCCATTCTTCAGCCGTTTTTGTCACGAGCTCGCCTTTGTACGTAGCCTGAATCTGTTCCGCTTGGGTTTGGCCATCTGAACAACTGGACAGACTTAAAATACCGAGGGTCAAAGAAAAGAGTAGGAGGTGTTTCATTGTAGTGATATTATGCTTGTTCGATTGACTGCTTATTGAACTTAGAAATTAGGTGTTTTCCTGTGTAAGAAGCGTCAATTTTTGTTAAGTCTAAAGGTGTACCCGCAAATACAAGATTACCGCCTGCATCTCCACCTTCGGGTCCAAGGTCAATTACCCAATCCGCGGTTTTGATCATGTCAGGGTCGTGTTCGATAACAATAATCGTATGACCCTGGCCAAGTAGCGCATTGAAGGATGCCAATAACTTCTTTACGTCGTCGAAGTGCAGTCCTGTTGTGGGCTCGTCGAAGATGAATAAGGTATGCGGACTGCGATCGCCTTTGGCCAGATAGGACGCCAGCTTAATGCGTTGTGCTTCTCCTCCAGAAAGAGTGCTGCTTGGCTGACCTAGCTTCACATAGCCCAGTCCGACATCTTGCAGAGGTTGCAATTTGGCCACGACCTTTTTACTCTTTGCGTCGTCATTGGTGAAAAATTCGATAGCATCATCGACCGTCATATTCAACACATCTGCCACTGAATTGGAGTTGTATTCAATCTCCAGAATTTCATCCTTGAATCGTTTTCCATGGCATACATCACAAGTGAGCTTGATGTCGGCCATAAACTGCATTTCAATTGTCACTTGGCCTTCTCCTTCGCACTCATCACATCTTCCGCCTGCCACGTTGAACGAAAAGTGAGAAGGTTTGTAGCCCCTACTTTTTGCCAATGGTTGCGCACATAGCAGCGCCCGAATTTCGTCGTAAGCCTTTACATAAGTCACTGGATTCGATCTGCTTGATTTTCCGATGGGGTTTTGATCGATGAACTCCACTTCCTCGACAATATGCGTGTCTCCCGAAAGATCATCGTGATCTCCTACCGTTTCAGAGTAGTGCTGTAATTTTCTACGCATTGCAGGGTACAAAATCGATCCTACCAATGTTGATTTTCCCGATCCACTGACACCAGTTACGGCGGTTAATACGTGCAAGGGAAATTCTACGGTAAGATTTTTAAGGTTGTTTTCCCGCGCGCCAGTAATGATCAAGCGATCTTTCCACTTTCTTGTTTTCGTCGGAATCGGAATTTCTAGGGCGCCGGTCAAATAAGCGGCTGTAAGACTGTCAGGATACTGAGGGAGTTCGTCAAAAGTTCCTGAAAACACCAGCTGACCGCCATGTGTTCCTGCTCGGGGTCCCATGTCAACGATCAAATCCGCTGCACGCATCATCTCTTCATCGTGTTCAACGACAATCACAGTATTGCCTAAATCTCGCAGCGATTCTAGAATCGCTATGAGCCTTTTTGTGTCGCGTGGATGCAGACCAATGGAAGGCTCATCCAAAATATACATAGATCCTACCAAGCTACTTCCCAGGCTAGTGGCGAGGTTAATACGCTGTGATTCACCTCCAGAAAGCGTGTTCGACATTCGATTTAATGTCAAGTAACCCAATCCAACTTCAACCAAATACCCAAGTCTGTTCTTAATCTCGATCATGAGATGCTTGGAAATAGCCTTTTGCACATCGCTTAACTCCCAAGAATTCACCTTGTCAACGGCCTTATGTATCGGCATCATCAATAGAGATGGGAGGGTAGTGTCACAGATTTTTATGTAGTGCGCTTCTTTTCGAATACGTGATCCAAGACATTCAGGGCACTTCGTCTTGCCGCGGTATCGACTGAGCATAATGCGATACTGAATCTTATAGGCACTTTCCTCGACAAACTTGAAGAAAGCATTCAATCCTTTGAAGTGTTCATTTCCCGTCCACAACAATGCGACTTGCTCCTCGGTTAATTCGAACACAGGACGATGAATGGGGAAGTCGAACTTGGAAGAGACCATGATCAAGTCCTTTTTCCATTCCGACATCTTTTCTCCTTTCCAGCATACGATTGCGTCGTCATAGACCGACAGACTCTTGTCTGGAATAACTAAATCAGGGTCGATACCTATTATACTTCCGAAACCCTCACATCGCTTGCAGGCGCCCACTGGGGTGTTGAAACTGAAATAATCCGGAAATGGTTCGTCGAAGGACATTCCATCGAGTTCGAAGAGGTTCGAAAATTCCTGCACTTTATCAGGCTTCCCAGGGATAATCACTTTGCATATTCCATTCCCCTCAAAGAAGGCCGTTTCAACCGAATCCATCAACCTAGAGGCTAGCTCATCTTCCGAACTCGCGCTTAGTCTGTCAATAACTAAATCAAAAGCCACAACCTTGTCAGGGATACTTTCCAATTCGTCTAGATCATAACTTATCCCATCCATCAAAACTCGATTGAATCCTTGCTGAGTCAATATTTGCATGTGTTGCTTAGCAGTCCTATCCGTCTTCTCGGGAACAGGAGAACACACCATAAAACGTGTTCCTTCTTCTAAGCCTTGCACGAATTCCAGCACATCCTCTGGTGTATGGCGCTTTACTTCCTTGCCTGAAATAGGGGAATATGTTCGGCCCATGCGGGCAAATAGTAGCTTCAGGTAATCATAAATCTCAGTACTTGTGCCCACTGTAGAACGTGAGCTCCGCGTAACCACCTTCTGCTCAATGGCTACCGCCGGACTGATTCCCTTGATGTAATCTACCTCAGGTTTGTCCAGTCGGCCCATGAACTGTCGGGCATAGGAGGACAAGCTCTCCACATACCTTCGCTGACCTTCAGCGTAGAGGGTGTCGAATGCCAATGAAGATTTTCCAGAACCAGAAAGCCCTGTGATGACGACTAATTTTTTTCGTGGGATTACCACGTCAACGTTCTTAAGATTGTGAACCCGCGCGCCTTTAATAATAATATTCAAGCGAGGGTCTAGCTTCTCGAGGTCCTGTATAACCATGAAAGATACTGGGAGTTTAGACTTTTTAACACCATCAAAAGTAGCTATTATTTGGAAGGCTCAAATCAAAAGACTTATATTTGTGGGAGAGGCAAAGAAATATTTGTGGCAACACAATAATTTGATTTAGCTCTCGTTAATTAGAATAAGTACTCACATAAACGACGACAGTATAGCATACACTTTACTCTTAAGTATTTAGATTTTTTGGTATTAACCACTTAAAAGAGGGAGGGTATTATGCGATTTTCAAACTGCTCTGATCAGGAACTGATCCGTTTATATCTCGAAGGAAGCGATTCAGCATTCGAGACATTATTAACAAGACATAAAGACAAGGTATTTACCAAGGTCTATTTGATGGTTCGCGATGAAGCTTTGGCCGAGGATATTTTCCAGGACTGTTTTATCAAAGTCATTCAAACGTTGAAATCAGGTAAATACAACGAGGAAGGTAAATTTCTTCCTTGGGTCATGAGAATTGCTCACAATTTGGCAATTGACTCTTTCCGACGAAACAAAAAGATGCCAGCTGTTAGAAGCGACGATAGAAACGACGTGTTTGCGACTATTGGACATCCTGACATGCACGCAGAGGACGAGATTATTCACAATCAAGTAACTAGCGATGTGAAAAAACTGGTGAAATTATTGCCTCAAGAACAAAAAGAGGTAATCATCATGCGTCTATACTACAAGATGAGTTTTAAAGAGATTGCAGAGAGCTGTGATATCAGTATTAACACGGCATTGGGAAGGATGAGATACGCATTGATCAACTTGCGCAAGATCATCGACGAAAAGCAAATTCAATTGAACTTGTCATAGAAATTTAAAGGGGATACAATAAGGTTGCTTTGACAACGTTCTGTACAGGAACCAACATCAAAAATGAGCCTATGATTGATTTTACCCTTGATGATTTATCTGAATTTACACGCCATGAAAGGCAATTGTTTAATGACATATTTAAACAGGATCAAATGATTCAATCTAAAGATCGGTTGTTCGAGCCGAAGGAGGATTCTGTAAATCGAATACTGGCCTATTCAAAAGCACTCAGTGTTAGAAAAAGTCAAAAAATGGACAACTTTCAAATTGTCCTCAACTAGAATTAAAGTCCCGAGCATTTCGGGACTTTTTTTTGCTTAGATATTTTCAATGGAAGCATCTTCCAAAACGACGATGTCACGAGGCGCGCATTTTTCAATGTGTGAACGAAGAACCGACTCAATGGCCGAAGAATGGGCGATGGGAGTTAAGTAATCTTCCAAAGTCTCTGAATTTGATATTCCTACGTCGACCGGAACATATCCGATGCCTTTTAGTTGTCCGTCATACACCCACACAAAGGAATTTTCATCCATCGTTCGTCCAATCCCCTTGATTAAAAATGATCCGTAAACGTTGTTTTGTTTGCGTATCGCGCTTGAAATCAGTTCATTGTGTTTTTCAACGGTTTCCCCAGGTTGATCTGTGACGGGCAGACCACAATATTTATAGTGGATTTGATTTTCATCGGCAAATTCGAATAACCATTGTCGCGCTCGCTGACCAGAAGTAAATGATCGGATTGGTTGAGCCGAGTTGGTGACTTTTTTAACGCACAATCGGATGGCTCCGGCCTGATCCTCATAAGTGTACACGCCAAATTTACCTATTGGTTGTTTCTGAGCTCTATTGTACTTGGGCCAGTATTTCTTAATCTCCATGTCTTCCAAGATCAACGCGATCAATTCAGTTCCTGTGAGTTGAAACGAAATGTTATGGATCTCCGTGAAATAGGCTTGTCGGCGCTCACTCTTCAATTTACCCGAAAAATGGCTGCGAATGCGTTTCTTAATATTTCGAGCCTTCCCAATGTAGATGATCTTTCCCTTGCCATCTTGGAAATAATATACGCCAGCGTTTTCAGGTAAATCGTGGAATATTTGGGCATCTAGATTGTTAGGTAAGAAGGCCTCCCCACTGCCTCGCTTGCTCATATCAACCAACTCATCAATCCCAATCACTTCAATGATACGTTCAAATAATTCAACCGTGGCCAAGGTGTCTCCCTTCGCCCTGTGTCGGGCTTCATTGCCTATTCCGAAATGCCGACATATATTTCCCAAACTGTAAGAAGGGTGGCCAGGAAATGCTTTTTTTGCCAAGCGAACTGTACACAATTTGTTTCTATTCCATACGATGCCAGCTTCTTCAAAGTGTTTCTTCATGAAGGAGTAATCGAAGTTCACGTTGTGGGCTACGAAGATCGCATCTCCAATAAATGATTCAATTTCGACTGCAACATCCTCAAAGCGTGGAGCATCGCATACCATTTCATCGGTAATACCCGTCAATTGGGTGATGTATCTTGGAATAGAACCCTCGGGCTGAATCAATGAATGCCAGGTGTCAACGATTGTTTTACCGTCGAAAAGACACACACATACCTCAGTGATACTATTGCCGGATGCGTAGCTCCCTGTGGTTTCAATATCTGTGATGGCGAATAACATGATTTCAAAAATACGAAAGACACTTCGCCTTGTATTTACGTTCTTTGTATTGTTTTGATCAAATCGCTAAAATATTACTTGTTCGTCACAACGGTTGTGGCCCTAATTTCGTGCGGAGGTGCTTCCGAGAAAGACCTCAATGCAGATCCGAAAACGAGCTCGAAGACCCCAGAAAAGGAGGTGGCTGCAGATACAACACAAGTCGAAGCAGCTCCAGTTGAGTCGTGGCCTTATTTGTCAGACGACAACTGCGTGGCTTTTCTAGAAAAATATGGCGCCGACAACCCAGAAACCAAAGTGCGGATCAAAACGAATTTTGGAGATATTGAGGTCGAACTTTTTGAAGACACGCCCTTGCATCGAGCCAATTTTATCTACCTCGTCAAGCGGGAATACTTCAATCCTACCGAGTTTGTTCGCATCATCAAAGGCTTCGTCGTACAAGGCGGAAATTCGGAGAAACTGCTCGCCGAGCAAAAGCGTTTCATCATGGGGAAATACACAATTCCACAGGAGATGATGCAGGCACATCCGCACTATCGAGGAGCCTTGGCCATGTCAAGATCTTATACCAACAATCCTGAAAAGCGATCTTCGGCCTATGATTTTTACATTGTGCATGGAACTGTCCCGTCAAAAACCGAAATTTACGAAGCCAAGAAGCGTGAGGATTGGAAATATTGGGATTCGGTCATTGATCGATACACGAAAATTGGAGGCGCAATCCATCTCGATGGTGAGCATACCGTGTTTGGTCGGGTTACCAAAGGGATGAAGGTAGTAGATGAGATTGCATCACTGCCCACCGACGATGCCGATTGGCCCAAAGAATACGTTGAATTGAACATGGAATTGATAATTGATTAGATGATGAAGAGTATCAAGTTTACCTGGATAGTAGCACTGCTGGTTTTAATTGTTGGTGAGGCACAAGGCCAAATGCTTAAGAACAAAACCATTCCAATGACATCTTTTCTTCAGGATGATGATGAAGATGGCTGGGACGAAGAAGATGAATCAGGGTTTTCAATTACGTTGAACCTAGGGGCTTATTTTGCCAACAAGAAATCAGCTCAGGTGTACAATGGGTCCGGAATTGTAGTTGACGGAAATGAATTTCAATTTGTCTTCGAAGATGATGGAAGCGGCATTCGTTATTTTGCAATTGACGAGCGACTTAATATTAACTTGTTTCCCGCACAAACTCAGTCTGTCCTTGACGCTGTTGGAGCAACCGGCTTGTCGATACCTTACGACTCTAGTCCTGCCAATATGGGCTATCAGCCTTCGTTTGTAATCGGACTTAATTTGAAGTACAACTTTAACAACACAGCTGCTGTAGTACTTGATCTGAATACTACCCGGCTAAAAGCAGTGGATGTGTTTACTATTCAATTCATAGGAACAGGTCAGCAGCAAAACGCACAAAACGATGTCCGCCCATATACAATTACTGGCGAGGAACAACGTATTTTTCTTTCATTGGGATACCGTCAAGGATGGGAGCTCAAAGGCAAGAATAAAATCTACTGTGATTTTTTCGGGAATATGTTAATGTCACAATTACGGAGCAATTACATAACTGTTCCGAGCGGACAATCAGGAACAGGATCTACTGGGTTTACCGACTTGCAATTGATTACATATTCCAGGGCCAATAACGCTGTGGCCCCCGGTCAATACAATCCCAAGGCAGGAATTGGATTCGGGTTTGGCATTGGGCCTGGTGTGGAGTTTGTCCTCAAAGAAAAGATCAGAATGGACCTCGGATTGATTATTTCGAGGGATAAAGTGAAGATTGAACAGTACGGCGACAATATGATCAACTATCAGGTAGTGGCCCGATTTGGTATCTAAAAAAACTGTCCACCCCATTGGATGGACAATTTTGAAACCTTAACCAAATTACTATTACTAATGTGAATGCCATGAATGGCACACTTAACCGTATCTAAGATACAATAGCTTTTTTCTTTTTTCTGGGCCTTTCTAAGGAACGGAGCTATTTTGCGAGTAAGCGGAGGAAATGAAACAAGCAATGATTAAATCAACCTACCAGCATGGAGCAACTAGATAAATTTCAAGGGTATTTTCAGCACTATATCGGACTCTCCAAACACATGGAACTGCAAGAAGCTTTGCGCGATTCGGCTAGGGAACTTGAGTCACTGGTTGTTGATTTATCCGATGAAAAGCTTAATTCAGCTTATGCACAAGGCAAATGGTCCATCAAGGAGTTGCTATTGCACTTGGCCGATTGCGAGCGGGTTTTTCAGTACCGCGCTTTAAGTATGTCTCGGGGAGATAACCGTGACCTAATGGGATTTGACCACGATGCTTGGGTGCCTATGTCTGATGCAAATCGACGCACAAAACAACATTTGCTCGAAGAGCTAAAAAACCTCCGATTAAGTAGCATAGACCTGTTTTCCTCGATGACCGACGAACAACTCGACCGCGATGGAAGTGCCAACGGTAATGTTATGTCGGCCCGAGCGATTGGCTTTATCGTTTCCGGCCATACGATTCATCACACGAATATCCTCAAAGAGAGGTACCTCAATAGCTAAGTCGCAATCTCAAGAAGATGCTGTTTCCTAGATTTTGGTGGCGATTCTCGATGGCTCCGAAATAGAGCTGACCGGTTAAGTCGACGTCCCAACTGTTGTTGATGGAGTATGCCAAGGATGGCATGTAGAAGGTAATGTCGCGTTCGAAAAGATGAAACATTGCCACGGATGCCGAAAGGGCAGGAGTAATAGCCCCACTCGCTTGGATGAAGGAGGTGAATTGAGCGGGCATGAGGTTTTTGGCCGACAATGGTTCTCTTCCAAACACTGTGGATCCGAGAGGAAGGGAATTGGTATTTGCTTGGTTGCTGTTGTACAACCCAGCGATGTTGACGTAGATTCCGTGGTTGAAGACATAGTCGAAAGTAATCGATGCGCTAACTATGCCACTTGTGTCAGCGACCATGCTTTTGGGATGAAAGTAAGTCGCCTCACCTTTGAATCCAGCGTTTTTAACGTTTCCAGCCCAACCTATTCCTGCTGCGTAATCTGTGAAATAATTGGCTGCAAGTACTTGGAAGTCGTAGTTGAATTTATTGAACTTCAGCATGAGGCCAGCTACACTGGTGTTCAGACTGGTGTCGGGTTTTACAGCCACTTGAATTGATGTGGAGTTCTTGTAGTACTGGATCCGCAGTGCGTCGGAGCCTGGACGTTCCTGGTAGTCAAAATCTACCAAATTGTAAGCATTGAACAAATCGTTGGGATTCCAGGCGAGGTTCACACCCCAATTGACTCTTTGTCGGCCTAAACTAAGGTCCCAATTCCCTTTCGAATAACGGATATAGGCACGATCAATGGTGCTATGTAGGACAAATGCCTTCTCATCGATCCAGACTTTTGACAAATTGGCCAGTCCGGGATCTTTCTTGAGTTGCGTAGAAAGAAATGGATTCATTTTCACAGACTCTCCGTAAAAGACTCTGTTTCGGGCTTCTACAAAGGCCGTGATAGAGCTAGAGGCGTGGTACTTGAAATTCAGTCGATTGTGAATGAGGTTGTCGGTGATAAGGTTGTCGCCGTTGGTGAAGGAGGTCGAGGCAAGGTACTTTACATAGCCATTCAATTCGAAATGTTCCTTCATCCAACTAGTTGTTTCCGAGGAATCCTGCTGAGCATTTGCGCTTAATGCGCCCCAAAAAAAGATGAAGAAAACCCACTTACGCATGGTGAACATCTGAAGTGATTCTACCGTCATCAATAGTCACGACACGTCGCGCACGGTCAATTACACGTTGATCATGAGTGGAAAAAATAAAGGTTGTTCCCTCTTCTTTGTTGAGTCGCGCCATGATGTCGAGCAAATCTGAGGTGGATTTCGAATCGAGATTGGCAGTCGGTTCATCGGCCAGTACGAATTTGGGCTTGGAGGCCAGTGCCCGCGCCACGGCTACACGCTGTTGTTGACCACCACTTAATTCACCCGGACGTTTATTCTTTTGTTCTTTGAGACCTACTTCGTCGAGCAATTCGTTCACGCGGTTTTCGCGCTCGTCATTGGATCTTTTTTGGAGGAGCATGATGAAACCTACATTTTCTTTGGCTGTGAGGACAGGGATCAGGTTGTAGGCCTGGAAAACGAAGCCGATATTATTGAGCCGGAAGCCGATCAATTCATTCTCCGACATGCCAGAAATCGTTGTTCCGTCGATTAAGACTTCTCCTTGAGTCGCAACATCAAGTCCGCCGATAATGTTTAACAGCGTTGTTTTTCCCGAACCTGAGGGACCCACTACGGCGGTGAATTCTCCTTTTTCGACTACAAGGTCGATGCCGTTGAGCGCACGCACTTCAATGGCCGAGCCTTCGTTGTAGATTTTCTGAATTCCTTTAACTTTTATAACAGACATATGCTTTCTATAAAGCCCGAATAGATTCGGAAGGGTTAAGTTTTAGTGCTTTTCGTGCGGGGTAAATTGCCGCCAAAAGTGCGGTACAAATCACCATCACGGCAATATCGATGTATGCCGAAGCTTCAATCTTCGTATAGAGCATTGAGCTCATTCCAAACGATTTCATTCCTTCCGCTACTACGGCCAAGTCAATCCCATGCACGCCAAAGTATTGCACGGTCAAATGGCCAATGAGAATTCCCAGCGGTCCGCCTACAAGTGCGAGAAAAAGGGTTTCTACCACGATCATCAAGAATACCTTGGGTTTGGTCATACCCACGGCCATGAGCATGCCCAGTTCACGTCTTCTTTCGAGGACAGCCATGAGCATCGTATTGATAATTCCGAAAAGTAAAGCGAGCATGATAATCCCCATATAGAGATACATGGCCACATCCATCATTTCGTCGGTATAACCCAGTTCAGGTGAGATTTGCCCCCAATATTCTACTTTTTGTTCGGGGAGTTTTTGTTGCAGTGTAGCGGCCAGACCAATCGCTGCTGCCTTCGTGTATGTATTTAGTGCAATTTCGTGGTATTCGGCATGTCCTGTTTCCTCGGCAAGTACTTCGCTGGGGACGTATACGGTGAGTTCGTCATGCTGCAGGTTTACCGATTGAAAAATACCGCAAACCTTGAATTTCATGGCGTGAATGTCACCGGCCTTGTCCTGAAATTGCAAGATCAACTTGTCGCCAATTTCGTAATTGTACTTTTCGGCTACTTTCTTGCCTATGCAGGCAGGTTTTCCTTTGAAATCTTCGAAGTAATTGCCCGCGACAATGCTTGAGTGGATTTTGGTGACAAGCTTTTCTTGTTCGGGGTCAATGCCGACGATTTGTACGTTCTTATTGCCTTTGGCGGAGGCTAGAATTCCCTCGGTGTAGATGGTCCGCTTGGAAAAATGTAAGATGCTGTCGTTGGCCGACAGCTCAGTGAGTACGTTTTCGACATTGTCTATCGAATAGCGCACCTTTCTATCGACGATAAATTCGGGATTGTGGATTTGGATATGGGAAATAAAGTAGCCCAGTGCATCTTCAGTGCGTGCTTCTGTCATACCTATGGACATGGACGACATAAAGATGCCAGCCCAAATTCCGGTCATGATAGCGAAGATCACGACACCACTGCGCAGTTTGTTGCGCCACACGTTTCTCCATGCGATTTTTAGTATCATTTTCTCATGGCTTTTATCGGGTTCAACTTACTAATCACTATGGCTGGATAGATATTGACTAAGGCGATAATCACCGCGATGACCAATGCGTTTTCGTAGAGGATTGACAGACTAATAGAGCCAGCAATCACAGGGTCAAACCCCAGGTCTCTCATCGCGTCGGCCGCGTCTCCTGTGATTTGTATTGGGTTTAGGTGGTAGTAGAACATAATAGGGAAAGAGAGGAGTGAGCCTACTGCTACGCCTATGGCACTCAGAAAAACAGTCTCCAGGAACAAGATTATACTGAGCTTAAATCGTTTCATACCTATGCTCACCATCACTCCAAACTCGTACATCCGTTCGGTCGTCATCATAAGTACTGTGCCGAATATGCCGAAGCCAATGATTAAATAGAGCACCATCAGGAAGATTACGTTTCCACCAGCGTCGGCTTGATACGCTTGAAGCAATTCCGGCATCATTTGCTTCCAATTCATCGTAGTCAAATCTTGTCCGCTCAAAGCCTTGTCAATAAGAAGCTGTGTCTTTTCGAGCTTGTCAATGTCATCCAAGGAAACGTGCAACGAAGTAGCGATATTTGGAGCATCGAAGTGACTTTGAGCGAGTTTGAGTGGCATAATAACCAAGCTTCCGCTCATTTGATTTGATCCATACTTGATAATTCCGCGAATCGGGAAGTTTGCATTTGCGCTTGCGCCGTGATAGCCCTGTCCGAGCATGCTCAAGGTATCTCCAACGCCAATTTCAAAGTATTGGGCCATGCCGCGCCCAATGATAATACCGTCGTCATCGTCGGCCAATAAACTCCCTTCATCCAGTTTCAATGGAAGTTCGAGTAAATCCTGTTCGGTACTGGGGTTGATACAATGAATGAAGGCAAATTTTGAAAGGATGCCATGTGCCGCCAAGGCCCCTGATTGGATGCGGGGAGACACCAGTTTCACATTGTCAATTTGGCTGATTGTTTCGACTTGCTGTGCATTACATTCGATTCCATTGTCCAGGGTCTGTTCCTCCCAAAATGCGGGGGATTGGACTTGGATATAGCCCGACAAGCTCATGGTAGCGCCGAGGGATTTTTCCCACAACCCACGTTGCAGAGATTGCATCAGGTTTGAAAAGAGAATGGCAAAGAATATTGACCCGATCGTGATCAGACTCCTCCTTTTACTCCTCCAAATATTGCGCCAAGCGAGTTTGAAAAACATATGCACTTATTTAAGGCGTTTCATGTTTTGTACAGAAAAGAAACTCTCATCAATACCTGTATTGAACTCCAAAGAAATGTACTGAATGATCGTCTTTTGTCCCTTTTTATCCATGGGAGTGACCTCGAGGCGGGTCGGCAATTTCCGACCACCCATTTCACGAACATCCGAGGCCGTGAGTACATTGACCAAGTCTTCATCTTCGTCATAGTACTCCACGCGCAGCTGGAAAAAATCGGTCTTGTCGACGGCCACGATTATTTTACCCCAAACTACCGCAGCTTCCTCTTTCGGGATAAGTTGAATCTGGTAGCATAGTCGGCCATCAATGGTGATTTCTCCTATGATTGTATGCACGTAGTCTGTAACAATCGAACTCTGTTTGACCAGGTCGTCATTGGTAAGATCGGTACCCATCCAGCTTTGCATCATCATGCTGGGCGGCATTTTAATCGTGCGATCGATTGAGGGCACCCAATTCCAAACTTCCTTTTTCTTCATGAGGTAGGCAGCTCCTTTGTCTTTGGGTGGATCGGTGATCAACATCATGCTCAGGTCATCTCCTAGCGACCACGATTTTACCGTCATGTCTCGGGACCATTTTGGACGTTCTGTAGTAATTTTCATCACAGAGGTTGTGGAATTCGTACCCTTCATAATCGCATCGGCCTTTTCGATGATCTGCTTGGCTGTGAGTTCCTGGCTTAACATGCTCAATGGCAGAAAGAGGAAGGTGCTGAATAGTAATCTAATCAATGTCTTCATGGTGATGAGAATTGTTTCTTTAACATGTGTTTTGAGTGCTCAAAAGGGAAGCTAGGGTCCAATAATAAGTGCATTTGAACACCGTCAAGTGCTGCTGAGAAATAGCGCATGGTATGCTGTGGTTCAGGAAATCCCTTGCGCTTGAAATAGTCTTCCAACAAGACCATATAGGGAGCCACACGTTCGAGCATTGTGGCAAGCATAATCGTCATAACATCGGGCTGCATCGCCAACGAGAAGAAAAGCTTGGAGTGAAGCGGGTCTTCTTGGATTATATCGAAGGATACATCGATAAATAATTCGAATTGCTCGTCGGTATAATGTCCGTCGGCTGGAATCTCGAATTTCCGAATGAATTTGGTCCCAACTTCCTTGAGCAAAGAGTGGAGTACATCTTCTTTGCTTGTAAAGTAATTGTAGAGCAGGCCTTTGGAGACGCCCGCTTCCTTGGCTAGTTTACTTACCGAAGACGCATGGTATGAGTCGGTCGCGAACACAACAAGAGCGGCATCGAGAATCTTTTGCCGACTTTGTTTTCGGATGTCGTCGAATTGTTTTTTAGTTCGCGGACTCATCTTATGACTGAACGTTTGGTCAAAGATAAAATAAAATGATGATTTGAAGAAGATAAAGA
Organism: Flavobacteriales bacterium; assembly: GCA_015665315.1. GTDB lineage: Bacteria > Bacteroidota > Bacteroidia > Flavobacteriales_D > Sanyastnellaceae > JADFAK01. The sequence goes on from JADFAK010000101.1 coordinate 48,026, forward strand.
CCGTTTTTTTGTGGAAAGAAGCTCAGCGACAAGCGCAAATGGGTCTATTCGACTTTTTTACTGAGCGCCTGAAATCGGTTGGCTGTAATGGTATCGCCGAGAAGGCGAGTCATTTGGGAAATTTGAGCTGCGACTTGAACATTACTAGAGTCGAGCTGGTGTGCGCTCATCAGCACGCCCACGGCAAATCGCTGGTAGCCGTTGGCTTTTTTGTATTGCCCTTGGTTGGCAAGCGTATCTCCAAGTTGAAACGCTAGGGCAGAGATTTCAGAGAGATCGGCCGTGGCCATTTCCAGGATTTCATGTTTGTTGCCTTTGGCGACCGCCGCTTCGATCGAAGAAATACCTTTTGGCAGATTGCCACTTTGCACCAAACAAATTCCGCGTTCGTAGTAGTAGGGGATGAGATTTGAGTCCAGGGCCAATGCCCGATCATACCATTGCGCACATTCCTTGAAATCTCGCAACAGAAAGTGGGCATGTGCTTTAGCGCCAGCTGCCTGAAAGTATGTAGGATCGATTGATAGAGCCTCGTCGAAGAAATTGAGCGCCTGACGATTCAGTTTGTTTGCAGCTTTATTTTCACCCGCTGCATAGAGTGTTTCTGATTTTAGGCTCAATTCTACTCCGCGCTTAAAAGGTTCAAGACCCTCAGAAAGCTGCGGCTCTTGCTGAGGAGACTCACAAGCTAAAAGAAACATCATTAGACAGCATCCGAAAAATGAAGAGTAGATGAAATTCATGGCGGCAAGTTAGTTATTTGTTGATTGTACTGGGCTACATTCCTAGGTAAAACGGGCAAGATGAGCGTGCTAGTATCCTAGCGAATTTCCATGTCAAGACCTTATGTGCTTGATGAATAACGGTTATCTTTGCACCTTCAAAGATTGAATATGAGCGAGACAACTGAAAGGTCGATGCATTTTATCGAGCAGATTATAGACGAAGATTTAAAGTCGGGTAAACACCAAACGATCGTAACCAGGTTCCCACCTGAGCCGAACGGGTATTTGCACATTGGACATGCCAAAAGTATTTGTCTGAATTTTGGGCTTGCCAAGCAGTTTGGTGGTAAAACGAATCTTCGCTTCGATGACACCAATCCAGTAAAAGAGGATGTCTCGTATGTGAATTCAATTCTTGCCGATGTAAAATGGCTTGGTTTCGAGTGGGATTCGGAGCCTCTTTACACCTCCGACTACTTTGAAACACTCTACGGATTTGCGGTCAAATTGATAAAAAAAGGCTTGGCCTACGTCGATGACCAGTCGGCCGAAGTGATTGCCACCCAGAAGGGCACTCCCACGGAGCCAGGTGTGAACAGTCCGTATAGAGATCGAAGTATTGAAGAGAATCTTGAACTTTTCTCTCAAATGCGAGAAGGAAAATTTGCCGAAGGCTCAAGAATCTTACGCGCCAAGATTGACATGGGGCATTCGAACATGCACATGCGTGATCCATTTTTGTATCGAATCAAATTTGCTACCCACCACCGAACGGGTGACGCTTGGTGTATATATCCCATGTATGATTTCGCCCATGGTCAGTCAGACTCCCTCGAAGAAATCACGCATTCGTTGTGTACCTTGGAGTTTGAGGTTCACCGACCATTGTACAACTGGTTGATAGAGCATTTGGAGATCTATCCATCAAGACAGATTGAATTTGCGCGACTGAACTTGAATTACACGATCATGAGCAAGAGAAAATTGCTCAAGTTGGTAGAAGACAATGTGGTGGATGGTTGGGATGACCCGAGAATGCCGACAATTTCTGGATTGCGTCGCAGAGGATATACTCCTGAGTCGATTGTGAATTTTTGCGACCGCGTTGGAATTGCCAAGCGCAATAACGTGATTGATGTTTCCCTTCTGGAATTCAGCGTTCGAGAGCATTTGAACAAGATAGCACCGCGCGTCATGGGAGTGCTGCATCCTGTGAAGTTGGTCATCAACAATTATCCGGAGGGCAAAACGGAGATGTTACCTACCATCAATAATCCGGAAGACGAAAGCATGGGAAGCCGTGAAATTCCTTTTGGACGTGAGATTTGGATCGAAGAAAGTGATTTTATGAAGGAGTCGCCAGGGAAGAAATACTTCCGTTTGGCACCAGGAACAACCGTTCGCTTGAAATCGGCTTACATAGTAACTTGCACAGGTTTCGAGGAAAATGAAAAAGGCGAAGTCACGACAGTTTTCTGCGATTACTTTGAGAATTCTAAGAGTGGATCTGACGTGAGTGGAATTAAGTCGAAGGGAGTCATTCACTGGGTGGAATGCGAGAATGCCGTCGACGGCGAAGTGCGTCTATACGATCGACTTTTCAACGACGAGGCTCCAGATGGACAAAAGGACAAGGATTTCATGGAGTTCCTAAATCCTGACTCCCTTCAGGTTCTCACGCATTGCAAGTTGGAGCCGAGCTTGGCCAATGCCACAGTAGGACAAGGTTTTCAATTCCAGCGATTGGGATATTTTTCGGTCGATTCGAAACTTTCGACACCGGGAAAACCTGTATTCAATCGAACGGTTACATTGAAAGACGGCTGGAAGAAAGGCTAGAGCTCGAGCTGAACTGTAAGATAGAACGCCCGTCCGTCCGATGGAATGATTCCCGGTCCTGGGTAACCTGCCGCTCTTCTTGTGAAATAAGGAGTGTTTAACGCATTGTTTATACTAAGCGCGAATTGAAATTTCGACACATCATACTTTAGGGTGAAGTCAACGATACTGTACGCAGGGATGATTCCGTCGACTCCATTTGGTGTTAGAGTGGCATTTGTAGCGTCTGAGAACTGTTCGCCCGTATACGAATACTGCGCACTGGCTCCGAATTTATTCAATTTCAATTGCAGTCCGGTTTTAATCGTGAATTCAGGAATTAACTCGACGCGGTTGTCGTAAAAAGCACTGACTTCTGAATCGGTGTAACGTCCGTAAATCCATGAGCCATTCACAAAAAAGGTGAGGCGGTTGACGTCTTTGATTGATTTGAAAAAGTGGAGTAGCTCGGTTTCGGCAAAGGCCTCAATTCCTATCGTCCTAGCTTTGGAGATATTGGTACGCAATCGGACTGTTCTTTCGATTAATACTGGATCGGGTACCGTAGTAAAATACGAGCCAATCCGATCATTGTATTGCAGGAGAAAGGCACTTACGTCAAACTTAATCAACTCTCTCCATTGGCCCCTAAATCCTAGGTCGGCCGTGTATCCTCGTTCATCCTTGATGTCGGGATCGATGACCGTTCCCAAATTTTTTATTTGGATGTCGGTGAAGTTAATGGCACGGTAGTTTTGATTCCAATTGGCGTAAATTTCAATATCCTCACTTTGCTTGTAGGTGAGACCAATACCCGCCAATACGAAATCCCGTTCGCGTGATGATTGTGCGGCGAGTAGCGTGTCTTCAATTATTTGTCCCGCGCCATCTCGAATGGTTTGTCTGTACTGTCCATCGGCCTTGGTTTGAATCCACTCATAGCGCACCCCAGGAGTAGCAGAGAGTTTTTTGGTGATTGGAATGATCTCCTGCGTGTATACCGCGACATTCTGATTCGGAAATCTATATTGTGAACCGTCTATTTCCTCATCGGCAATGAATCGAAATGTAGGCTGATTGGTATCGTCGGCCAGGCCTTGTCGCGCTACGCTAGTGCCGTGGAAATATCTCACACCTCCGGCAAATACAACAAGTTTTTCCTTCCAGAAGCGCTTGTGTAGGAATCGAGTTTCATTACCCCAATTGCGAAATTTTCCGTCGATCAAATCACGTTCTTGAAGGGGATCGGTTCGATTGGCCTGTCCGAGATATCCCAAAGCGCTTCTTTGAGCCAACAAGCCGAAAGTCTTACTGGAAAGAGAGGTGAATTGCGAAAAATCATAGTTGAGGTTGACAGAGGCGAGTTTCCAATCAACGAAGAACCAATTTCGATCCCTGAATGACTGTCGAGGGTTGTCCTTGAAATGGACATCGATTAATCCACCCGCTTGTTTGGCGAGGTAGCGCATCATAGTCACGTCTGCTTCTACACTTACTTTTCCACCGTTAGACCAACCCGTTCGCAAGTAACCAGTGTGAACTGAGTAGTCACTATTTGGTCGCCATCCCGAACCGGTCTTGTTTTGATAGAAGCCGTAATAGGTCCAATTGCTGTTGCTGCCAGAAAGGCTCAGAAATGTATTCGAAGAACTTAAAGGGGAGGTAATGGAGTCCTGCAGGCCATACGAGCCAACAGTTTGCCGTAATGTGATTTTCAGTCGGCGCTTCGAATCCCCCTTTTTCATTTCAAAATTGAGCAATCCCCCGAATTGAGGTCCGTACTGCAGGGCAGCCGCCCCACGCACCAAAATGATTTTCTCGACGGCCTCAAGTGGTGGCGTGTAGTAGCTCTCCGGATAGCCAAGAGGATCGGCTGAAATGTCGTAGAGGTTTTGTCGCACGTTAAAATGGGACGTGCGGTTGGGGCTCAATCCGCGGGCACCTATACCGAGCTGAATCCCGGCTCCATCGGCCTCCCATATATTAAGTCCGGCAACCTTGTTGTAGACTTGTCGGGTGTTGTTGGTGCTCACGTTGGCCAGACTTTGATCTGGACGAATCAATTCATTTTTCATCCCTCTGTATACCGCAGTTCCTTCAACAGCTTGGAGTTGTGTGAGCTGTTTAAGCTCAGTAACTGCCAAGATTTCAACTTCCGAAAGATTGAGCTCCAGGGGATCAAGGTATACAACAAGCTTGCTTGCGTTTGCTGTGTTGACTTGTTCGACGCGTGGATTGTATCCCTTTTTGAAAATTGAGATGGAGTGAACACCATCTTCGACTTCTAAATGACATTTGCCGAAGGCGTCACAATAAAAGACTTTGGGAAGATCATCGAGCTGTATTTCCGACTTCTCGATGGGTAAAGAATCTCTATTCAAGACTTGAATTTCCACGACTAGCTGCGAACACAACATTGTTGCGAAAGACAGTCCCAAGCAAGTGAGCCAAAATCTAATCATCGGCCTCGCTGTTAAGCATGGTGAAATTGCGTGCTTGCTGCTCATTTTCGAAAGGAAGAATCCAATCTTTGTGCTCCCACGAGTCTTGGATTGCGCCAAGGTCAACCTTTGGATCTACAAACAAGCGCGAGCCCGAGCCATTGAGCGTGACCCATACGTTGGCCCTGATTTCAGAGTTGACCACACCTTGTTCTTCGTAATGATTTCGTAGATAGGCCGCATACTGAAGCAAAAGATCAGGCTGCGTACTCATCATTTTTTCTTGATTGGGCGTGAGGTGGCAACCGTTTCGTACTTCGAGATGGCCAGTCAGGGCTGGATCATGCACATAAAATGTAGCTTTCCCGGCTTTTTCCATGAGCATGACTCTCCATGAAAATCTATAGCCTTCTTCGGCCCAAAAGAGCTTGTCAGGATACAGTAGATAACGAAACGGAAAGACAAATTGAAAAGCGAAAAATGCCGTGAGGAATAGCAAAGAAGCACTGTTTCTTGCTTGGGTAATTTCGGTTCTTGGTTGAAACCCCATGGTGGAGCTTGCCCAATCAACAAGAGCTCTATGCCACCGAACTGGAAAAAAGACCAATGTCGAAGCCATCATCACTAGAGGGAAAATTCCAATTGGAAACAAGATCCCGGTAAATATGTGAAATCCCGCAACGGCTAGGTATGCGGGCAGAACGGTTCGTTTCTTCCAAAGTAAGAATGGAATGGATAGATCGAAAATAGCACCACCCCAACTCATAATAAAGGCCGTAGACTTATAAGTCAGGAGTGTTCCGATTATTGGTAAATCTGCATGTTGGGGGAGCCATGTAATGAGAGGCTGAGCGTGAAGCAGCCAGTCTGGATTGATTTTAGCGACTCCGGCAAAGAAATAGACCAGGCCTATCATAAGCTTAACTCCGTCCAGCTGCCATCTCGAAATTTCTGTCCAGCCTTTTACAAATCCGAATCGCACATCAAGTGAAAAACTCCTGTTCGCAGGCAATACAACCAACACCAAAGCCATACACGAAATGAAGTAGTAGTGATTAAGGTAATTGGCCCTATCAAGCAATTCGATATATGTGAAGGCAAGGAAAAATAGACATATAGCCCATCGGTAAAAAAGTCCGACCGATATCAAAATTGCTGAAACTCCTGCCAAGGCAAACAAGAAGTACACACCCCAGTCCGCAGGATAAGGAATCCATTCAAATCCGAAATACGCAAAATGAAAATCGGGTTGAATATAGAGTTCGTCAATCCAACCGTAGGCGACAAATCGCAATACGCCAAACAGCATCATTAGCCCAAAGATCGCCCTGAAAATTGCCAGAGGCGCGATATCCGTGGTCTTGTTGAGATATGTTCGGCCTATTGTACTAGTCACCGTCGTTGTCTTGGTAGGTGATGAGAATTCCTAGGGCCGACATCATGTCGACTTTCCACAATACGTTGAGCTGCTGCATGTTGGCGTACAAGTCAAAAGCTTCAACTTGCTGAATATCTACGTATTCTGACATGGGAGTTGTAATCGCAGCAATACCGGATTTGACAGACAAAATACGGTCGACAATTTCGGTGCTCAATTGTTCCCCATTGTACTGGGCATCAAGAGAGGCAAGGTAGGAGTCTAGTCCTTTGTAGTCATCTCCATCGTAACCTTGGCCGAGGAAGAGATTTTCAAAAGCAACAACGCTCTCCATCAGGTAATCTTGTGAATTGGATTGGCCAAAATAGGCTTCGACACGGTCGGGTAGAGGAGTCTGACTAAATGTAAGTGCTCCCACTGGTATTCCGACTTTTTGAGTCCGCGTATGTGTTTCGTAGCTCTTGTTAAAAGCATTCAAAAATAGGCCTAAGGAACTTCCTAAATCAGTTCCTGTATTGCTCGTGAAATCATCTTGAAAACTCAATCCTGACTGTGTCCACATGTCATAGACTTCGTGCGCTTGACTTGCGAGAGTACTCGTAAGTAAGGTCAGGAATTCTTGTCGGTCTGGAGATTCGTCCGTGGTAGTGAATTCATTCAGCAACTCTTGATCGGTGAACGACAGTGGCCCATGCAGTAAATAGTCGATTGCTGGCAGACCACGAGCAGCAAAGTTGGACACCGATTCGATTTCGAAATCAGATGTACTGATCTTTGATTGAATCAATGCTGTATCTGTTGGATAAACGTTGGTTGTAGCTTGGAGTGCCAAATCTTCCGCAGGTCCAAAATCGAACATCGCTATATTTTGCCAAGCCAGACTTACAGCATGAAGCCTAGACCTACATTCGGATAACTTGTCCAAGTCGGGAGCAACAACGAAGGACTGGCAGCATTGATTTAAACTATCCGTGTATTGCTTATAGTCCAGATAAGCCGGTAGAATAGAGTGCTCCACCAATCCCGTCAAATATGCTTGTCTGTCAAAAACATTGCAATCAACAGCATCGGTTTTTTTCTTGCAACCAACCGCTAGGCCAATGGCAAGAATGAAGGCGAATAGAAATAGTGATTTATGCCGCTTGGGACAAAGAGTAATCATATGTCTAGAATTAAAGGGAGTCGGCGACTGAACCAAGTCCAAATTGGGCGGCCAGTTCATCTTTGACCAGATTGAGATCGGCCGACGTAACGGCATAGAAGTCCGTTCCAATCGTATTAAGCCATTCGTCAATCACACTTACAGTTAGGCCATCCAATTGTCCAAAACGCAGAGCGTCGATAAAGGCCCAAGCTTCACTTAGCTGGTGGTTTCTCAGCGCATGGTCTGAAAGATTATCCAATGTCCCATTCAGATAATGAATAGCAGTGGCCGCAGAAACGAGCGAGAAATCTTGTTGAATGCGCTCAATTTGAGAATCTCTAGTGATGTAGTCTTTGGCAGCAATAGCTGCTCGACCGGTTCGAAAGGCTAGAGATAGGTTGTCGGCCAACTCTAAAAGATCGTTTCTACCAAGGGCATATTTTCCCCAAAAATGATCTGTCCCATCGGTCGGGAAATTGATTCCATCGGTCAAATATCCATAGGCTTCATCCCAATGATGCTCCATGGCTGTGTAATACTTGCCATTTTCAGGATCAGTGGCAGCATCATTGTCAACGTTGATTTCGTTGTCAGATAAATACCACATTGTGCACTGATTATAGAACACGGCACCCATCAAGCCTTTCTCAACCATTTCCGCCAGGTCCCATCCTTGGGCATTCATTAGGTATGCTTTGTCTGGGTTGGTAGTACTTTGAACCACCCCTGCGACTCCTGGTCCGCCAGAGAACTCTTGATCAATTGTTGTTTCGCTTATAGCATCGAGTTGATCGAATAAATCTTCGAAATAGGCCTGCCATGTCGGATCTGCACTCCCGCCGGAAGCTGCTGTTTTTCCTTTTAAATTCTTGGTGCTTTCATTCAGACCGAGTCCTTCTGCGTCTGCCCATATGAAACCTTCGTTGGCATACATGTTCCTGAGCGTTTGCGCGTCAACTGATACTCCTGGGGTATTTGCACTTTCGATGTAATCGATTAGTTCAATCAACATGTGCTGACGTTGTGTTTGCCCTGAAAATGACACTGTGCTATTGCCGGCTTCATCTTCGAAAGAGTACGTGGTAGGGATAGTTAAACCGTTTTCCGGGTAGGTACAACTTCCATCATCCTTCTTGGCCTTTTCATCGAAATTCAACGCGTTTGAATCTGTGCATCCTTCACGATTGCATGAAGTGGCGAGAATTATTGTTGCGAAAAGTAAAAATGCAGTGTGAGAAAAGAATTTCATGATTTAATGCTTTGTTTGAGCCGACAAAGCTATACTAGTGGTTGTCTGAGGACAATACCTTATTAGCGGTATTTAGATTGAATCTAAATAAAAGCCAAGGGTGATTTTAGGAGCGTTTGAACACGAGAAGGGCACCAATGGCAATAAGTAGGAGGAAGAATCCTAGTACCCATAATCTGTATTGCTCGAATACGAATTTGATCAGAATCCAGATGTTAGATTTCTTTTCAGGAATAAGTATTGAGTCTGTGTTAAATTCCTCACTTAAATGAAGAGCAGCGAAATGCGGACGGTTCAGAGCGAATTCGCGCATATCTCGAACAGACTCTTGCCAAGTGATATAGTCTGTAGGATACCCCCATCTCAGCACTTGGTTTTCAATTTCTGGCGACACGAGTAGGGAGATCGAATCGATTTTATGCGTCACAGCTTCTGTGTTGAGGCAGACCTCTTGTAATTCTCTGTAACGCTGAATGTAATCATGCCTGAATTGAGCATTTGCGCGTAGCGCTGACCATAACCTTGAAACTATTTTGCCTTTCTTTTCAATGTGCGCGTACATATTTTGATCTTCAACCTGAAAAGTGGCGTCTAAATCGATGAGAGCCAATTTGAGTGGCCCATCACCAATTCGATAAAACTGCACATTGTTGTTGCCAGCCCAATCCAAATTTCTAAAAAATGTTTCGAAAATCATGTAGTCTATGAAATTCTCCAAGTCCAAGTATTGAGCGATTGAATCCAGGAAATTAGCACTGTTTGGTTGTTGTTTGGCAATAAAACCCTGCAAGGCGATGAGTGTTGAGTCCTGAAACTTATCATCCATAACTATACTTTTCGGACTCACCTGATGAAAATCGGAGTAGAAATTCTCGGATGGGCGAGGCCGCAAATGCATTAAGCCCCAATAGACACCATTGATGTAACAAGCGACGGGTTGAAATTCGATAGGGGCAAGTGAAGAGCAGTCGACCAAGGAATGCACCACCATGTCGGCTATAACATTTCCCGTGTGGCTGCTAAACGGGGAACGCATCAATAAATAGGGAAGCGGCTGGTCGTGACCGAAAAAGGGATAATCCAATCCACTCGGGTTCATATCCAATCGCTCACAAAGTCGAAGGGATTTCTGTGGTGAAGATCGTGCCAAGAGGCCATGTGTTCGCAGACCACAATTTGATTGAAATACGAGTCGGCCCTTTTCATAGTAAGAAATTGAAACAGGTCTTTCCCATTTTGACCCGCGTTGTTGGTAATTACCAGAATAAACGGAGTGTTTTTGGTTCCAAGTGGCCCCGGGGATTAGGATTCCGTCTTGCTGGTCAAAAAGATTAGTTTCATCTGTGAACAATGACAGGACGGGAATACTAGGAGCTTCGGCCTTTTCGAGAACCAGATAATGGCGTGTCGAATGTGAATCGGAAAAGAGTTTACCCGAACGCACCATAGTAGGAGCGTGCCAGACAAATCTCACAGGGTCCAAACCTTGAACCGAATCGGTTGGGGTGGTGGGGATGTAGGCAATTTCTGTATTGACTATCTGCTCAGCCCAAGTTGCATCCTTTGGTGGCTCATAGAGTGATTGTCCAAAACCGCACTGAAAGCAGAGAACAAGAGAAAAGATGGTTAGAGAACGTTTCAATTAGCGTCCAATTCTTCGAGAATAGCTTGCATATTCTCAGTGAAAACTGTTTGAAGCTCTCCGCCCTCGTCGTAGATTAGATACACGTCGAGATTTAAATCGGGATTCGCATAGAGGAAGTTGATTGTTTCCTCAACTCCCATTACCATGAATGCCGTCGCAAATGCATCGGCCGTTCCACAATCATTGGCCATCACCGTAGCGCTTAAAAGAGAATGTGAAACGGGATATCCCGAGCGCGGATCAATTGTGTGTGAATAGCGAATGCCGTTCTCCTCGTAGAATTTTCGGTAGCTTCCCGATGTGGCGATTGCCCTGTCTTCAACTTGAACAACGGCCTGAAACTCCCTGTCGCCATCTGTTGGCTTATCGATTGCAATTCGCCAAATTTCGTCCTTCGCATTGCGACCGCGACAAAGAACTTCACCACCAATTTCTACCATAAAGTTATCGATCCCCCGATCGCGTAGAAAGTCACCCACGATATCAACCGAATAGCCCTGGGCAATAGCATTGAAGTCGAGTCTCACTTTTGGATTGCCTTTGTAGATCTGAGTTTGCTTGTAAAAATAACCGTCAAATTCCTCGATCATATCGATCGATGTGTCCTCAAAACCCACGCATTGCAGCAAGGAATCAACTTTTTCTTGAGACATGGCTTGTCTGTTGGTCAGCCCAAATCCCCAAGCTTCAACAAGTGGATAAACGGTTGGGTCAAAAGCTCCATTGGTTGTTCGCCATAGATCGCGGCTGAAATCAAATAGTACGCTGAAATACTTCGTAGAATCGACAAAAACGAAAATGCTATCTCGTCGGTTTACACCATTAATCTTATTGATAACGGAATGGGGCACCCAAAGCGAAATGTCCTGATCAAATTCGTTCAGGATACTATCAACTTGGAATTTGTAGTCGGTGCTATCATCAACATAAGAAATAGAGTAGGTAGTTCCTTGCGCCTCACCCGAAATCGTCTTCAAGCGCGATGATTGTTCGGTAGTAGTCTTCGAGGGTGTCTTATCGCTGTCACAAGCATAGAGCAGGAAAAGAACGAGTACAAGAAGAAAAAAGCGCGAGTTATTCATATCCCTTCAATTGAGGTTGCTAAGATAAAAGGAAATCGTTTTGATTAATAAGATCAGCGACAAGCGCAAATGAAAAGGCCTTCTTTGTGGGAAGGCCTCTCGCAATGTATTAGTGGTCTAGCCACCAAAGTCGTCAAAACTTACGTTTTCAGGAGGAACTCCCCAGTCGTCGCACATTTTGAGAACTGCTTGGTTCATCATTGGCGGTCCGCAGAAATAGTATTCTATATCTTCCGGAGCCTCGTGCTTCGCAAGTTGGTTATCAATAACTGCTTGGTGAACAAATCCTAGGAATCCATCTCCTTCTGGATCGTCCATATCTTTCTTAATTGTCCAATTGTCTTCAGGAGCTGGCTCTGAAAGAACTACGTAAAATTTAAAGTTCGGAAACTCCTTTTCAATAGCTTTGAAGTCATCAAGGTAGAATAACTCACGCTTCGAACGGCCACCGTACCAGTAAGTCACCTTACGTCCGGTCTTCACCGTGTGAAAGAGGTGAAATAGGTGAGATCTCATTGGAGCCATACCAGCACCACCGCCGATATAGATCATTTCTGAGCCCGTATCTTTGATAAAGAATTCTCCGTACGGTCCTGAGATAGTTACTTTGTCTCCTACTTTACATCCAAAAACGAAAGAAGAACAGATACCAGGATTTACTTGCATCCAAGCATTTCGCGCTCTGTCCCAAGGTGGAGTAGCAACACGGATGTTGAGCATTACGATGTTTCCTTCGGCTGGGTGATTGGCCATTGAATAAGCACGTACAATAGGCTCATCGTTAACCATTTTCAAATCCCATAGTCCAAACTTATCCCATTCTGCTCGGAATGTTTCTGGATCTTTGTGATGATCAGGGTGAGCAGTGATGTCAATATCTTTAAAGTCGACCGTAATGGTAGGCACGTCAACTTGGATATATCCCCCAGCTTCAAATTCAAGTTCTTCACCTTCCGGCAGTTGAACAACGAACTCCTTGATGAAGGATGCTACATTGTAATTTGACTTAACGGTGCAATCCCATTTCTTGATTCCGAATACTTCTTCAGGAATGGCAATGTTCATGTCTTCCTTTACCTTCACTTGACAGCCCAATCTCCAGTTGGCGGCGATCTCTTTTCTCGAGAAATGAGGTTCCTCTGTTGGAAGAATGCTACCACCACCTTCGTGGACTTGACATGTGCATTGAACACATGTTCCACCGCCACCACAGGCTGAAGGCAAAAAGATTCCTTGATTACCCAATGTAGTCAATAGGGTAGAGCCACCGTCTACTTCGATGGTCTTGTCGTTGTTGATCGTGATTTTGATTTTCCCCGAAGGTGATAATTTGGCTTTGGCAAATAACAATAGACTTACCAATACCAACGTAACGACGAGAAAAAATACGATGCTGAGAATTATAGTATCCATAACTGTTCGGTCCCTATTATAAAATTAAAAGTCAATTCCCATGAAGCTCATGAATGCTATCCCCATGAGTCCGGTAATTATGAATGTAATGCCTAGTCCGCGCAAAGGAGCCGGAACATGCGAATAACGAATCTTTTCACGGATTGCGGCAATAGCTACAATTGCCAGCCACCAGCCGATTCCACTACCGACGGCAAAAGTTGTTGCTTCACCGATACCGTCGTATTGTCTTTGCTGCATAAAAAGTGCGCCACCCAAGATTGAGCAGTTCACAGCAATCAGCGGCAAGAAGATACCCAGAGCACCGTAAAGTGCTGGAGCGAATCGCTCAACAATCATTTCAACCAATTGGACAATGGAGGCAATGACCGCGATGAACATGATAAAGCTCAAAAAGCTCAAGTCCATCGAAGCATAATCCTCACTAATCCAAGTAAGAGCTCCTTCCTTCAAAACATAGTTTTCAAGCAAATAGTTCAAAGGAATGGTGATGAGCAAAACGAAGATTACCGCAAGTCCAAGACCATTTGCCGTCTTTACCGTTTTCGATACTGCCAAGTATGAACACATACCCAGGAAGTAAGCGAAAATCATGTTTTCGATAAAGATTCCTTTTAGAAGTATATTGATGTATTCCATTTCTAAATATTTTAATCAGTCAACAAATAGACTAGTGCTCCTCAATTAGCGCTTTGTTTCTAGAACGCTGAATCCAAATAATCACTCCCACAACAATAAGAGCCATTGGAGGCAATATCATGAGGTTGTTGTTCATGTAACCCATTTCATAGAAAGCCTCTGGAAACAATTGGAATTTTCCAATACCCAAACCTTCAAGGTTGATCGTTCCAGAACCGAAGATCTCACGAACGATAGCAACCGCAAGGAGGATCCATGCATAACCGATTCCATTACCGATGGCATCCATCATTGATGGACCAGGCTTATTTGCCAAAGCAAATGCCTCTAGTCGTCCCATGATAATGCAATTGGTGATGATCAAGCCGACAAATACTGAAAGCTTTTCAGAAATGTCAGGTGCATAGGCTTTGAGAACCTCATTCACGATGATTACCAAAGAGGCAACAATGACCAATTGAACGATAATTCGAATTCGGTCTGGAATAACTTTTCTCAGCAAGGAAACGATGACATTCGCACCAATAAGTACAAAAAGTACCGATAGAGACATCATGATCGCCTGTTGGATCTGAACTGTAATTGCTAGCGCCGAACAAATACCAAGTACCTGAATAGTAATCGGGTTGTTGTCGCTCAATGGGTCAGTCACAAGTCGCTTGTTCTTTTTAGAAAAGAGCGATTCTTTTTTGACTGCCTGAAGTTCTTGTGTTTCTGTACTCATATCTCCAGGTTATAATGTGTTAAAGTAACGTTCATAGATCTTCAAGGTACGATTCATCATTTCTCCTACACCTTTAGAAGTAATGGTTCCACCTGTGATACCATCCACTTGATAGTCCTTGATATTTGGAGTTCCTCCTTTGACAACTTCGAAAACATCGGCACTGCCGTAATTCAAAGTCTTTCCAGTAAATCTAACTTGGAAGAAATCCTCTTTGATCTCAGCACCTAGACCAGGAGTTTCTCCTTCGTGATCGAATTTGGCGCCATAGATTGTTTTAAAATCATTTTCTAGAGCTACATATCCCCAAATTGGTCCCCAAAGTCCAGTTCCCGATACAGGAATTACGTAAAGCTCTTTCCCTTCTCGCTCACATTTGAAGAGTGGAAAAGAAACGTCGAGACTCTTCATGGCCTTTTCAAGACCCGCAGGATCCTTCTTGAATTTCTTGGCCAATTTCTTGATCTTCGACTTGTACTCCTTCTTTACGTCGATGTTAAAAGGATCCGTCTTATCACCACTTGTGATGGCATCAGTTCTTGTGTTAATTACCTCTCCTTTGCTATTGAGGCTAATGCGCTCAACGACAAACTCATCAAACAAAACACCTGAATTGGAGCGATTTACTTGACCCGGTTCCGAACCAGATTCGAAGCCTATTGCGCCCATGATATCCATTTTCTTCTTATCCACCTCGTGGGCAACCTGCAATGGTTTTAAACTAAGGAAGAGCGAAGCGAGAATAGTTCCCACAACTACCACCATGATTGTGGCGAAGGTAAAAGTGAAAACGTTGCTATTCTTATCTATTGCCATATCTAGCGAATTAGGCTGCTACTGCAGCTCGTTTTAGACGTTTCTTAATATTGGACTGAATCACGTAGTGATCAATCATTGGAGCCATCACATTCATAAATAGAATCGCCATCATCACACCTTCAGGGTAGGCAGGATTGAAAACACGAATCATTATGGAGAACAATCCTCCAAAGAATCCATAAATGAGCTTACCTGTATTCGTCTGCGCAGCAGTAACAGGATCAGTTGCCATAAAGACCATACCGAAAAAGAATCCACCCATCATCAATTGATGCAGCGGTTCTACGCCCATAAAGTCATTGGCAGCAAACGTGTGGAAAATGAATGCCATAGCGAATCCACCAGCGAAGAAACTTAAAATCACTCTCCAGCTAGCTATGCCAACAAGGAGCAGAATGGCTGCTCCGATAAGACAAGCCAATGCCGAAGTTTCTCCGATACTTCCCGGCTCCAATCCTATAAATTGATTCCAAAAGCTGTAGACACTGCCATCGGTAAACATGGAACGTATAGGTTCCGTGGCAGGGCTGTTGGCATCAATGCCAATCGTATTGGCAAGTTCGCCCATCGCGGTAGCCCCAGTAGCCCCGTCAATAAAGGTATCTCCCTCATTGCCCATGAGCCAAACGTTTCCAGAGATCTTAGTAGGGTAGGCAAAGAATAAAAATGCACGGGCGGTAAGAGCCACGTTCAAAATATTCATTCCTGTTCCTCCAAAAACCTCTTTACCAATAACTACTGCAAAAGCGGTTGCAAGGCCAACCATCCACAATGATATGTCGGCAGGCATGATCAAAGGAATAAGCATTCCTGAAACCAAGAACCCCTCGTTGATCGAGTGCTTTCTGATTCCAGCGAAGATGAACTCGATTCCCAATCCTACGCCGTATGAAACAGCTAACAGTGGAAGAATTCGAGAAGCTCCCCAGCCCATTTTGGACCAAAACATGTCCATCAATGGTGTGGCGCTGGTGATTTCACCTATACCTAATAAATACTGGTGTCCTATATTCCATGTGCCGAATAGCAAACAAGGGATCATGGCAATAATTACCATCATCATTGTTCGTTTCATATCGATACCATCACGGATATGGGTACCGCTCTTAGTCGTATGACCAGGAACAAATGCAAAAGTGTCGAGTGAATCAAAGACTACCCAAAACCTTTTTAACTTTCCGCCTTCTTCGAAGTGCGGCTTGAGTTTGTTATCGATGAGCTTTTTTAGCGCTTTCAATTGTCGTGGGATTTTGGGTTATGCACACTCTTCTTTAATGATGTCCAGTCCTTGGCGAACAAGGTCCTGAACCGCTATTTTCGAAGTACAGCCGTATTCGCATAGAGCGAAATCTTCTGGCGCTACTTCATAGATACCTAGGTTCTCCATCGCATCAATGTCATTGACAATAATGGCTTTGAGCAGGTGAACTGGGTAAATGTCAAATGGAAATACTTTCTCGTACTGCCCCGTCATTACGAATGCTCGCTCTTCACCATTTGTATTGGTGTTAAGGTCCCATTTTTTCGACTTAGGTAAAATCCAAGTCGGGAATGTACGAGATAGAGAGAATTTGTCGAAGCCTAGTCCAAGCCAACCGTTGGTTAAGACAAACTGCGCCTCATTTCCTTCGGGAATAGCGGTGATCTGTGAATCATCCCATCCCAAAAATCCGTCGGGTTCAACTTTAGTTCCTGACAATACATTACCGCTGATAACACGGTCATTGTCTCCTAGTAATTGATCCTTTAGAATTGGGGCAATGTTGGCGCCCATAGGAACAGTGTAATATTGAGGTTCCTTAATATGCGATCCTCCTACAGCTATCGTCTTCTTCAAATCAACCTTTCCAGTTGAAAAGAGGCGACCGATATTTGCTACATCTTGTGGATTAACATACCACACAAGTTCGCCTTTGTTGATCGGATCAACATGGTGAATTTGAACTCCCACGTTTCCTGCTGGGTGCGGTCCGCTAAAAGAATAGGTGTTCACACCTCCCATTCCTGAGAATGCAGTAGTGCCAGTTCGTACACCCAAGTTGACCGGCTTGCCGTCGGCCAACTTCTTCAACACTTCAAGACCCATGGCGAAGTCATCCATCACGTCTTTCATGGCAAAATCCAAGTCCGGAGCCAGAGGATTGCTGTCAAAACAACTCACATGGATCGATTTTGGCGATTCATTGGGGTTGGCGACTGTGCTGAAAGGTCGCTGCTTGATAAATGGCCAAATGCCAGCATCTAGCAGAACGGTCAAAACTTGATCCCTGGATGCTGTTTGTGGATTGACAGTAGTGAATGACTCCGATTCATTCTTTCCGTCGGACTTAATCCGGACTTCAAGAATTCGGCGTTTTTCACCTCGAACCACATCAATTACCTCCCCGCTGACAGGCGAAGCATACTTGATTTTGGCATCATATTTGTCAGTAAATAAAACAGTTCCAGCTTTCACCATTTCCCCTGTTTTAACCATCATTTTCGGTACAAGACCGTGAAAATCTGTTGGTTTTACAGCGAAAACGTCGATGTTTGGGGTTTGGGCCAGCTTAAGGCTAGACTCTCCTTTGAGTCTGATATCAGCTCCCTTACGTATCCTGAACGATTGCGACATTTGAAGGTTTATGCGTTAATTTCGGGGGGCAAAATTAAAGATTTGCAGGCGAGTAGCCTGCGAAGGTCAACGCTTTATAGTTAATTTAGAATGATTACAAATAACAAGTCGAAAGTAGGAATCATAGAAGTGGCAAGGAGTGACAAGTTTTCCTTCCTTTCACTGTTCATAGTCTTGTGGATATCTGTTGGAATTTCAACCAGTTTGTCAGCTTTTTCACATAGTTACGGTGAAGAGGCAAGCGAGGAAGATAGAATGGATGGTTTAGTAATGGCCGATATGATCTACAAGGAGTCCATTCATAGTATTCGTGTTCATTTAGATGGTAGTCCAATATCTCCACCTTTTAAAGAGCTACAATCGGCTTCCCAGTTTATGGTGACTTTTGATGATTTGGCCGAAGGCTTCGCCGATTATTACTATACCCTGATCCATTGCAACCCTTGGTGGGAGCCTTCGGATTTAGAAACCTCAGAATATATAAGAGGTTTCCCGGAAAACAGCATTACAGATTACGAGCAGAGCTTTAATACCTCCACAGACTACAAACACTATTCGTTCAAATTCCCCAACGATATGTGTCAGCTTACGCTCTCAGGAAATTACCTGCTTTATGTCTTTGAAGATGGCGACCAGGAAATGCCGGTGTTCTCGTCGCGGATTGTGATTTTTGAGCCGCTTGTAGCCGTTACCGCCCGTGTGCATGAGTCGTCCATCATCGGAGAACGTCGGTACCAACAAGAAGTCGATTTCAGTATCGATCACCAGAATTTTGCCATTCCAAATCCATACGAGGACTTAGCCGTGGCAGTACTTCAAAACAATCGTTGGGACAATGCAAAGCTGGACCTGGAGCCGCGTTTTGTAATGGATCGGCAACTTGATTTCGACTATGGAGAGCAAAATAACTTCATGGGAAACAATGAGTTTCGCGAACTCGACCTGAAAAATTTTAAATTCATCACCCTGCGCGTAGATAGCACTGTTCAACTGCGGGATGGATTCCATACGTGGGTAAAGAAAGATCCCATGCGCACCTTTACGCAGTATCGAACCGTGCGAGATATCAATGGGAAGTTTTTGCCCTTCAATGACAATGGATTTGATTCTGACTTAGAGGCAGATTACTCATACTGCCATTTCACTTTGCCCTTTGAGATTCCCCTGAGCGATGTTGATTTCTATGTCTTCGGAGCAATTTCTCAATGGAATTGCAGTGAAAAGTTCAAATTGCGCTATGATTATGAGTTACATGCTTACACCGCCACAATTTTATTGAAACAAGGTTATTACAACTACGCCTATGCCGCAGTAAAGAAAGGGCAGGAGGCCTATGACCTAACTGTAGCCGAAGGCAATCACGCCGAAACTGAAAACGAATACCAAATTTTCGTTTACAACTATGATATAGCCAAGGATTACTACCGAGTTATCGGAGCTTTCTTCACGAATAGCTTCAACAATCAGTAAAGGAATGAGCGAATGCTCTGCATGAGCGGGTCGAAGGTGTACCGCTGAACTAGCACAGTTTCATCCTTGAAATGACCATACATTCTATCACCATCCCACTTCATGATTTTTCCTTCGTAATCATGCTGTTCTGTCGTAGGTAGCTTCCAGTACAAGTCGATTTTTTTCGATGATCCAGAATTATCCGTCACCTGGATCGTAAATGCAGGGTCCACATGAGCCAGGGAGTCAATCCCGCTTGGTGAAAGGTGACTGTTGTAGGTTTCCAAGTGTACTTTCTTGAACGCCAACATGTAGTTTTTAACGGCAAGTGTATCGAAGCGCGGAAACTTCTCGGGCGAATCGAAAGGGTGAAGGTCAATGTTGTTTCCTCCTTTGTATTTAATGGTAAACGACTCCAGCGGGTTTTCATGGTTCTCCACATCAATACGAGAAATCTCCAAGTTTTCATAGTTGAATATGCCCGTGAATCTCCAGTCTGCCTCATCGGTGAAGAAACGCTGACGTAAACATCCAGTGAATCCGTCCATATGCGTAATCATGGGTTCCGAGGACCGCGTGCCATCCCCATGCTCCAATACCATGTATGTCCCGTAGTGATCTTGGGTGCATGTGCCCACTAAGTATGATTTCAAAAGCTCCTGATTGGCGTAAATATCCACGCGATATCCACTTCCGGCGATCATTCGAACCACATTCTCTTGGCCCGTTTTTGGAACGTGTCCTTTTACTCCAATACGTTTGAAGGTTTTAAGTAAGAGGTCTGTGGCGTCCTTTCTAGCCTTGTACTTTCCATTCAGGTCCCAAATGTACTCGCCCTGCTTCCGCTTCAAGTCGATAGTCCTTCCGTCCACGTCTACAATCGTTATTCTATCAACCTTCGACGTGTCTTCAATACTATAGTCATTGAGGACTACTCCCGTAGATTTAGTGCCATCTC
The DNA here is from genome assembly GCA_015665315.1 of Flavobacteriales bacterium. Classification (GTDB taxonomy): domain Bacteria; phylum Bacteroidota; class Bacteroidia; order Flavobacteriales_D; family Sanyastnellaceae; genus JADFAK01. The sequence goes on from JADFAK010000101.1 coordinate 68,127, forward strand.
CTTGCAGAAAAAACACAACACCGGCTACAATCGTCACGGCTACAAGAATGAATAATAATGAAAGGTTCTTTTTCATGGTGAAGCTTAAACAGAAGTGTATTTTCTTTTGCGGATGGTAAACTGAATGAGACCAAATACAATCAGCACAAATAGAGGCAAGGCAACATTGATAATTTGCCAGCGACTACGTTCTTGTAAGATCTTTTCCTCGCTCAACTTTCTCAGTACAATGCTTCTACTTCTCATTGAAATCAAAGCTTTGTCGTCCATCAAATAGTTGACGGCATTCAATAAGAATTCGCGATTGTCGTAAACAACGTTTCCTAAATATCGATCATAGCCCAGTGGCACTGGAATCGGGCCTTCCCCGCCGTCAATGATGCCATTCCGTGCAATGTCTCCATCGGCGATAACAATCATCTTAGTAGGCACACTTACATCGCGGAAGGCAATGGTCGGATCGTTCTTAATCGCGTCGGGAAGACGAAATTGGAAATTGGAGGTGAAACTACCTTCCAGCAACATGGCCAAAGGTAAATTGGGGTTGGGATTGGCTTGGAAGTAATCTATACCCAACTGAACAACTCCTGAATTCACCCGAATAGGCGCTTTCAGCTGTTTACTCAATTCACTTGAAGACAGCAGAACACTTTTCGTAATCGCAGGATTGTCACCCACGGCTTCCAAACTACTCGTAAACTGCATGACAATTGGGTCAAGGTTCGCCGCGATAGGATGCGCATCGTCTGGCGCCAATACAACCGGTGAAAAATACCAGTTGAACATCTCCATATTGCGCTGATTACCCATAGGGCCCGCATCAAACGCAATAGGCGCACATTGGTAGTCAATCACCATATCACGATTCAGGCGCACACCATAATCAAACAACATGTCATACAAACCCATTTCATTGGTTACGCCCATTGTGCCTTGGCGCACTCGCAGACTGTCCAAATCAGTCAGAATAGGATCTATCAGCCAAAGTACCTTGCCGCCATTCATGATGTATTGGTCAATGATGACTTTGTCCTTGTCCGAAAACATGCTGTCTGGCTTGGCTATGATAATCAAATCGTACAAGTTTGATCTGTGCTTAACACGTTCCAGCTTTTCCGATAATGAACCAATTTGCTCGTCTATGCGCACACGGCTTACTTCATACGACTCGGCCAAATAATTTCCTATATCCAACGTCTCAAGTTCGCTCAATTCTCCATGTCCTTCAATGAAAGCAATACTCTTGCGCTTTGGATTCATGAGTTGGCGCATCTTGCTTCCCAACTCGAATTCTAAGTTGTTAATCGAGCCGTTAACCATCGCATCCGTAGGCTCTGGTGAGTTGCTTTTAAAGAGTTGAACCGGTAGCTCTTTACCATTGTATGAGATAATCGCCCCTGGCCAGATGGTCTTGAATTTCTTCACACCATTTTCCTCGTAAGCCAATCGCGTGAACTCAAGTCCTTGCTCGTACAAAGCAGTCTCAATCTCGCCCTGTGTCTTTCGATCTTCTATCGCATACGGGTCAATAAATTCGTACTCGACCATTCCTCCACTGAGATCATGGAATTCATCCAATCGCTCCTTGATAGCCTTTTCCAATCGCTTAAATTTCGCAGGAAAATCTCCATGAAGGTAGCATCTCACAAGGATCTGATTATCAATTGAATCGAGTAGTTCCGTTGTAGCTTCTGTTAAGGTGTGCCGCTTTTCTTCGGTTAGGTCGAATTTTGTGAATACGAGCTGACATATAAAGAAACCAACCACCAAGATGAGGAGGCTAATGGAAAATTGCAATATGTCGTTCCGTTTAGTCATTTTCCAATTTTACCACTTGCGGCCCTGAAGTACGAGTCTGGTTAGTAACAAGAAAAATCCTATGAGAAACAGGAAGTAGGCCACATCTCGCGTGTCTATCAAACCCTTGCTCATTCCATCGTAATGATCGGCAATACCTAGGCTTATGATTACAGAATCTAGCGGGCCGAATAAATCAAAGGAACCCAAAGATGCAAAGCCTGTATACATGAAGAAGCAGATTAAAGCTCCTAGTAAAAACGAAATGATCTGGTTTCCAGTGATGCTTGATGCAAAGATTCCAATCGAAACAAAGGCTCCTCCTAGAAATAATAGTCCAAGGTAAGACCCCCAAGTTCCGCCCGAGTCCAAGTTGCCTACTGGCTGACCAAGCAGATAAACCGAGATATAACTTATTAAGGTCGGTAGAAGGGCGATAACGACTAACAACAGACCAGCAAAGTACTTCGCAAGCACAATATTCATGTCTGAAATCGGTCGTGTAAGCAGCAATTCCAAGGTCCCGGTCCGCTTTTCCTCCGCAAATGATCGCATCGTAATCGCCGGAATGAGAAACATAAAGATCCATGGGGTGACGAAAAACAAGGTCTCCAAAGTGGCAAATCCATAGTCCATCACGTTCATCTCACCCGGAAAAATCCACATGAAAAGCCCTATCAACAAAAGGAAAACACCTATAACGACGTATCCAATGAGGGAATTAAGGAAGGAATTGATTTCTCTTTTAAGGAGTGCCAACATATATCTGTACTGCCTTTCGATTTGCAGCCTCAAAAATACACTGTCAATTGATACTGACAAGTGTTTATCGCAAGGGATTCAACTTTGTTATTCACGTTGGAATTGAGATAATAAAACGATTTTCCTCTTAACGTTGAATTTCGGCTTTTAGTTCAGCGATAAACGCAAATGCTTTAAAACCTGCTGCACTTGGTGGATAGGGGTCCTAAATCCAAGCAAACCAAGGGATATTGGTACATGCCAATGCATTTGATTCAACAAGATTCACATTGGAAATTAACGGAGTTGTTCACTAATAAGTACCATCATGAGAACCGCATTAATGATTACCTGCCTAATTCTAGGCTCTTTTTCAGCCCAAAGCCAAACCTACCAAACATCGAGCATTGAAGGTTTTACCGAATTTCACTCGTCCACCGGAAAAGTCGCCGCAAAATCCGGCCTAATTGTTCGCATAGAACCATCGACGAAAGCCGGAATCGTGAGTAAAATTCCGTTTAATTCGAGCGTGTCCGTATACTCAAGTTCACAATTTCCATCCGAGACGATTGAAGGCGTTGAAGCTCAGTGGGTGAAGGTATGCCACAAGGGCAAATGTGGATATGCGTTCGGCGGATTTATTGAAGATATAGTGGAATACGATTTGCTGCTTGCCGACATGTTTGCCGAAGGCCTCCCCATGGAAAACACGAACTATGTCGCCGTCTGCCAAAATGAAGAACTTGGGTGCTATTCTCAATTGGTTGAAGGACAAGAAATTCTTACCAATGGATGGATTGATGCCGATAAATTTGATTCGCAATCGGTCATCTTCGCCGTGCGCGGTGTTTCTTCTCCCGGCCGAATTCAACATGCTTGGAATGGAGAAGAAAGCGTTTTTCCCGGCGAATTAGTCGAAATAGGAGGTATGCAGGTATTCGCCCGAGGCAATACCGTCGTGTCCACTACAGGGGTTGACCTAGAAGCATATTCCTTGCACACGTGGGAGCTAAGTGATGATTACGAAGTTACCGAATCTGTTCTCCTCGAGAATGTAGAGGATATAGCTGGCCCACGTCACGGGATTCCAGTAATTGTTTGGGCCGGCGACTTAGATGGAGATGGCCTAGATGATCTCGTGGTGCGTATTCCATCCAATTATGGAGAAACAGCCGCACTTTTACTTACTTCCAAGGCGGAAGCCGGTTTCAGATTCCGATGTGTTGCAAAAACTGAAGTCCACTATTGTTGCATGCACTAAGTCAAATACTTCGATGCTTCTCGAATGCTTAGAGGTTTCAATTCATGGTTTTCCAGGAACCATTGTACGCGATCGGGATGGGTTTTGCTGTATTGACGCAAGGCCCACCCAATCGCTTTTCGAATAAAAAATTCATCCTTATCCAAATGCCTAGAGATGTACAAAAACAACAATTCTTCGTTGACTTTCTCCTTAAACTTCAATTGATAAATAAGCGAAACACGATTCAACCAAAAATCAGGATGTTCATTCCAGCTATCAATCACAGCATCGGGTTTAATTGGAGCAGTGGAATACCAATGGCCAACCAAATTCGAGCTAATGTAATCAACGGTGTCCCACCAACTTTTCGTGAGCACCATATATTCTACGATTTCATGAAAGCTAGAAGGCCATTTCTTTCGCGCACGATACAGCGTCTCCATGCAAAATAACTGCCACTCTCGCTCATCCTGTTTCCAGCAGTAGGCAACAAAATCTGCGATGTCGTCAGGCAGACCGTATTCCCCCCAGAATTCTTTTTGGATCACATTTCTCTGCGGTGATTTTATCCCATAGAATTTAAATTGATCGCGCATATAGGCTTCCATTTGTTTGGCCGTTTCCGAATTTAGTTCGTGCTCGAAGGCCGACTTCAACGGGGCTAAATAGGCTGCAGTATTCATTGGATTATTTTCTTGGGGACGCGTAATATTAACTAAATTTCCGCGCTATTTCAATGATGGGTAAAATTTTCATATTCCTCTTTTCGAGCATTTGCTGCGTGGTGATGGCTCATGGCCAAACGCAGGACTCTGTGTGGGTTATTGGCGGACATAAGGCTTTGTCAAGTACCTATCGACTTATTCGCCCAGAGGTGATTTTCGATGGTCGGTATGCCTCTGCCTATGGCGATCGTGTGAAAATGTTTGGCTTACGCACCGGAATAGAATTGAAACGAGTTCATCGTATGGGATTCGGATTGTATGGTTTGTCGGATCCAATTGTCCGTTCTGAATTGTCTATTGTCGACGACGTGGTGGAAGAATCGGAATTTACCTTTTCTTATTTCAGCACCTACTACGAACGAGTCTTGTTTTTTAATCGAAGATGGGAGGTTTCTGCCGTAGGACATGTTGGAATCGGGAGCATTCGAGCAAAGTATCGTGAACAAGGTGCAACTGAATTTACTCAAGCTCCCTCAATTTCGGTTCGGCCAATTGAGTTTTCCGCTTCGGCCTATTATAACATTACCTGGTGGTTGTCTACCGGCGTCGGTGGCGGGTATCGATTTATGACACGCGTCCCTAGAGAAGTAGCCTCAACCTACAATAGTCCAATTTTCATTTTCAAGGTTAAGCTAAGATTTGGTAAGATTGTACGCCGGATGTTTAATGAAGAAGTAAAAAATGAATACTGACCAAGCCAAACAAAGAATTCACGAGCTTACACTTGCTCTACACGATCACAACCACAAGTACTATGTATTGGCCAAACCGGTGATTTCCGATTTTGAATTCGATGCTTTATTGAAGGAACTTGAAGAACTTGAATCTCAGTTTCCCGACTTGGCAGATTCCAATTCTCCTACCAAGCGGGTAGGAGGTGACTTGACAGATAAATTTGAAAAAGAAGTACATCGATATCCCATGATGTCGCTCTCAAACACCTATTCCCAGGAAGAAATGCGCGAGTGGGAAGCACGCGTCAAGAAGCTCGTCGACGGAGAGGTGGAGTACGTTATGGAACTCAAATACGATGGTGTAGCCATCAGCTTAACTTACGAAGATGGTGTGCTAACTAAAGCAGTTACGAGAGGTGATGGAACCCAAGGAGAAAACGTGACACGCAACGTGCGCACCATAAAAACGATCCCATTAACTTTATTCGGAAATTACCCTGCTTCCTTCGATATCCGAGGGGAGATATTCATGCCACTAGCCGAATTCCAAAAATTAAATGAGGCTAGGGCTGCATCCGATGAAGAGCTATACGCCAATCCGAGAAATACAGCTTCTGGCACCCTGAAAAACAAGGACTCTGCTTTTGTGGCTGATCGAAACTTAGACTGTTTTCTTTACAGCGTTTTTGGAGAGAACTTGCCCTACGATAACCATTTCGACGGACTCACACATGCCGCCGATTGGGGATTCAAAGTTCCTGATCAAAAGAAGAAGTACATCGCAAAAGCCAAATCGGTTGAGGAGATTTTTGATTTCATCGACTACTGGGATAAGGCCCGCCACGATTTACCTTTCGAGATAGATGGAATCGTTATCAAGGTGAACAGCTATTACAACCAGGAAGAACTAGGTTATACAGCCAAATCTCCAAGATGGGCTATCGCCTACAAGTTCAAGGCAGAAAGTATTAGTACGCGACTGAATGACGTGTCCTACCAAGTTGGTCGTACAGGGGCTATCACTCCTGTGGCCGAATTGGAAGCTATTTTCTTAGCAGGTACAACCGTCCGAAGAGCCTCCTTGCACAATGCCGATCAAATCGAAAAACTCGGTTTACGTATTGGCGATTTCGTGTTTGTAGAAAAAGGAGGTGAGATTATCCCGAAGGTGACTTCAGTAGATATGGATAAAAGGGACAAGGATCTTCCTGAGTTCGTATATGCCACAACTTGTCCGGAATGCAACACACCTCTCGTTCGTCAAGAAGGAGAAGCCCACCATTATTGCCCAAATACATACCATTGTCCGCCTCAGGTCAAAGGTAGAATCGACCATTTTATTAGTCGTAAAGCAATGAATATCGACGGATTAGGCACAGAGACAGTCGACCAACTTTGGCAAGAGGGCTTGGTGCAAAATGCATCCGACCTCTACGCTTTAACTTACGATCAGTTGATCAAATTGGATCGTATGGCCGACAAGTCGGTTCAAAAATTACTCGACGGACTCGAAGCGTCAAAGTCCCAACCATTCGAGAAGGTACTATTCGCCATTGGAATCCGATATGTTGGTGAGACTGTGGCCAAAAAGCTTGCTCGTGAATTGAAGAACATTCAAATGATTCAAGAGGCGACCAAAGAGCAGTTGGTAGAAATCGATGAAATAGGAGGGCGTATTGCCGAATCTGTTATCGCTTTCTTTAATGACGAGTACAACGTCAATCAACTTGAAAAGCTCCAAGCCGCTGGCTTGCAGTTCGAAATAATCGAAAAGGAACTTTCAGGGAACAACGAACTGGATGGATTGACCTTTGTCGTAAGCGGGGTGTTTAGCAAGTATAGCCGCAACGAAATCAAGCAAGCTATTGAGGACCATGGAGGTAAAAATGTAGGTTCTATTTCAGCCAAGACGAAGTATGTGCTCGCCGGCGAGAATATGGGACCCAGTAAATTGCAGAAGGCGTCTGATTTGGGCATTCCGATTATCAGCGAGGACGAGTTCCTAGCTATGATCGGGAAGAACTAACTAGCGCGCCAAATAATCTCCGTAGGCTTCCCGCAGGGAGTAAAACAGGAGGTCGGCCTGTAAGGTATATCCCGCTGACGTGAAATGGATCTTGTCACTCTTGGCAAGTCCCGCTTGCTCCCAGGTTCTGATCGAGTTGAGTCCGCCCATGATTTCGAATAAGTCCCAAACAGCTCCATCGTATTTCTTCGCCAAATTAATCATGCCTTCACGCACGCCAAGCGCATTCCTGTTGGCATTGCGTCGTTTGTAATAGCTGTCGTTGTTCGTCAAGAACAGGAAGTTGGCATACGGATTAACGTGCAGGATTTGCTGGATCAAGGAATCGTAATTCATCTCGAATTGGCTGACATTAAAACTACTTGTCGGCTGGTAGGCGTCATTGATTCCAATACCGAAAATCACTAGGTCTGGATTGATGCTCCTCAATTGATTCTCCATTAGCGCGCAGCGCAAATAACTGGGAACACTGGCTCCATTCACCCCAATGGCATTGTAAACCAGTCCGCTTTCCGAAAAATCGTCTAGGCGTAACCCCTGAAGTGTAAATGAGGTTTGCAAGGAGTCAGTCTTAACAATCTGTATCTGCAGGGTATCATAAGCTTGGCCTAGAAAGAACTCCACACTATTGTCGGTCGAATCGACGAGTGTTTCATAAACGAGAAAACTCGAGTCCAAGGCCAAACTAAAAGACTCGGGAATCATGTCGTAAAACACTTTGACCTTTGTAAAAGGATAGATTACCGAGTCTGTGTCAAAACTCCACAGTTTAAATGTAGCATTGGAATCCAGCGTTGTTGCCGTGTAACCGGACGCTCCCCAATTGCAGTGATGTTTGTTGTGCGAGTTCTTACACCCTTCCCAGTCCCCAGCGTATTCTACTTTGAAATTCCCCGGTCCATTGGTATGGGCAAGGCGGAAAGGAAACAAAAATCCGCGCGGACCTTTTATCCCTTCGGATAGACTAAAAAGATTTTCCCTCAATCGGTTGCTGAGCACTCCTGCTTGAACGTGTGAGCCACCCATGTGCAGGATATTCACCCGACCTTGACCGTTGAATATTAGCTCATCTAGCTTGTTGTAAAAACGATTAAAAGAAGTTGTGTCGCCGTAATATTGAATTTTGTTCTGACGGTAATTGATGAATGGATATTCAGGTAGATCGATACCTACGGCATGCGGCTTTGCTTCCAATGCATTGTATTGAACCGATGATGATGCCAACACAAGCAGTACTGTAGCGAGAAATGAAGTAAAAAAAACAAATTGGACTACGGGCTTCCTCATTTCGCTTCTTTCCATAGCTTGTAATCCTCCTGGATAGCAATATTCAATAATTCAGCAATTCGCTTGGCACCGGCGGGTGTGAAGTGGGTGTAATCACTGCCAGCAAGCGCAGGCTCTGCGTTAACCCAACTTTGCATCGAGTTTCGTCCGCCCATAACTTCGTAAATATCCCAAAAAGCACAGCCAGTTTCGAAGCTAGCCCGCTTTAATGCGTCGCGTACTTCGGGTAAAAACGGACGGGTCACGAAATGGTCTTTTTCTTTGGTGGCCATGTCAGACGGACCAATGACCATGAAACTCGCATTGGGAACCATTGATTTCAAGTAGGAAATTTGTGAAGCGAACCAGTTTCCATAGCGATCAGCTTCTTCGACGCTTTGAATGTAGGGAACTGTGTTACCACCGAATTGCAAGATGATTAATCCGATTTCAAGTTCGTTGTATTGCGCCTGAAGTTGGGCCTTGCTGATTTTCTTGAACAAGGTTCCAGAGCTTCCACGTAAAGGAATGTTGTCGATATGAACTCCAGTAGGACTGTCAAAGCAGATACCGTAAAATTCAGGACTCAATGCTCCCGAAACGTCAATTCTCAAATCACTCGGCGTAGAGTCAAAATTCCATTCCAAGGTCGAAAAGTTCTGATTGACTTCAATTTTTTCCGAAGACAAGGGTAGGCCATTTGCGCTTGCGCTGAGAATAAATGGCTTTTCAATATGGCCCAACATCAATCGTGCACGAGTCCATTGCTTGCTTTTCGAATAGGTCATGCGACCCGGCTTGTATTCCAACCACGCTTCAATCAAGGTGTCGCTAGGCCATTCAGTAGAAATAGGGGTGAAGCGATTGAAATGCGCCAGTAATCCGTAGCGATTGTGTTTAACAGTGGTATCCTTCCGACCATTGATCGTGTATCGATACCAAGATTCGGAAGCCTCTTGATCGATGGCCAATGTCGGGATCACTTCTGTAATATGCACAAAACCAGGTCCGTAACCGCCATACTTCTTTTGAAATTCATTGCGCAAATACCCTGTAATGCGATCGCCCTCGATTTGAGAATCGCCGTAGTGTAAAATGCGCACAGACTTAGACTTATCCGACTCGACGGCGCGGAGGGCTTTGAAAAATTTATCCAAAGCTTGTTTGTTGTCAACATCATATTGAAGTCGCATCAAGGCTTGTCGGCGCACAGCTTCTTCTTTGAGCAGACTGTCCTTAATCGCCAGTGAATCGACGTCGACGGTATACACATCCAAAAACTCGCCAATATCTTTTATCGGAGCTTCGGCCAACGTATCGGCGGCTAAGAAACTATCCCATGTTTCAAATTCAAGCGTGAAATTATCGCTCACTTTGATGCCGTCTTCAGGGAATACCCACATCGTTAGGCTGCAAAGGGTGCCTACCGCAAGTAAACTTAGAAGGGTGTGAACTGGTTTAATCATGATGTGAAAATGCACTTTATTGGGACAGCTTTTGGGCTCGTGTCCACGAACTATTAAAACTCAGTTTTTAATGAAAATAGTGCCTGATTTGTGCACGGCTGTGAAAGAAAGTGTATTCAGTCCGATATCCGGTTTATGTGCAGCTTCTTTGCGATTTTCTGCGTGCTGAATTGGCCTTTGTTCTTTTCAAGGAATTCGTCTGTAGCCGTGGTGCAGCCTGACCAAATGTAGTAATCATCGATAATCGCTGTTCCGCCAACTGATAAATTGGGCATAATGCGATCCAAGCAGGTTTTGACACTTTCGTACCAGTCGCAATCAATGTGCGCGAAAGCAATCTTATCCGAGAAGTTCATCGTGTCTTCGAACAATCCTTGTCGCAATGAAATATTCTGCTCCTTCAAAACCAAGCCAAATTCCTCAAAGCTATTCTCCACTTTTTTCTTCAAATCATCTTCGTAGCCGTAATACGCACCTCCGTCAATCCCCTTTGATTCGCCCGATTTGATCACTTCGTACCGATCGGTCACATCTTTTCCGTCGGCAGTTGAAGGCGGCGGAATCATACCAAAGACGTCATAAACTTGCAGTTCTCGGCTTTGATTTTTGTTCAGACCAATAAGTATCGCGCTACCTCCCAAGGCACATCCCGCTTCCAACAGAATCCCGGGAATACCTTCTTTCTCTAGTCGTTCAACTTGATTTTTAATGGCCAAAAGCGCATCTTCCTTTAGATAAGACAGCTTTTTAGCTTTAATGGATTTTATATCCTTGTGTTTGGCCTGAATGGCAGCTGATGACACAAAGGTTTTGATTTTATCGATCATGTGCGAAAGTTAGTTCTTTGCTGCAATTTGCGTCCTATTTTTAGTGCTTTTGACGAGAAAGTTCTTTACCGTTGCGAGAACGCACAATTATTAATTCTTGCCTACGTTTGGGTATTACCGAGGCCTATTCTCCATGAAACCAGTCAATTATCTGTTTGTTTTTTTCTTGTTTTTAGTATGCACAAGGCAAATGCATAGCCAAGTTCCTAGGACCGACGGTTTTGGAGTAAACGCTGGTGCGATATACGGTCATGTTAGAATGCAGCTGGCTTCCCTAAATCAGGGAACTCAAATTCGTGTAAGATCTCATGGCGGTTTTACGTTTGGCGCTATCTATCACAAGCAATTGAGTCAGCGTGTGCGCGTGCGACCTGGAATTCAGTTCGTTGCGTTAAAAAGTGTTCTCATCTACGAACATAGCGATGGCGATTTGGTTTCGCGCGAACTGTTTCCTGCTTATTTAGAGATCCCTTTGCATTTTCTCTTTACCAACAAAGAATTTGGAAACAACATCACGGCCTTGTTTGGGGTCAAACTTTCCAAGAGTATTTTATGGCATGCCGATGACGAGTTGATATTACGAGATTCCTTCACGAGTGCCGATTTCGGTCTGGGCAAAGAATTCACCCTCGGAAAAACACGGCTGAGTCCGGAACTTATCTTGTCCCTTGGAGTCGAGAATATTTTCAGGTACTCGACCATTGCTGCTTTTAACGACAATATTGAAAGTTTGTATCTCAACCAACTCACGCTCAAAGTTCACTGGTATTGATAGTTGTCCCGTTGAAAACTCAGGTTTTTCGGAATTGAACAAGACACAATACCAATCCATCACTTCCTATATTTGGGCATGCGATTTTTTCTATTGGCCCTTTCTGTTTTTCTGCTTTCTCCTACACTTCTTGCCCAGGAAGATTCTACTTCGACCAGTAAACTTTCATGGGGAGTGAGCGCTGGCTTGTTCATGGCGCATACAAGTATCACTAAGTTCGACGGATTTAGTAATACAGTGACCGACAACTATGAGGTTGACTATAAAATGGGTTATGGAGTGAGTGGCGGATTTGTTGTGGTCTACGACATGAGTCCAAAGTGGATCCTGAAACCCTATTTGCGCGCGTCGCTAAGTAGTGCAGAAGTCCAACATAAATTTAGTACCGAGCCTGTACACAATCATCAAATATATCCTCTCGTCGCGGAGTTTGGCTTGCTTGTCGAACGTGAATTGGGGCAAGGTGATTACCGACCTAGCGTGCTGTTTGGAGGAAATGTGAGCTACAATGTTCAATTGTATGACGCCCCCGAGCTGGAATTGAAACCGGTAGATTTTATGGGGCAAATTGGCTTTGGAGTGAAGAGCAAAAAGACTCACGCTACCTGGGCTGTGGACCTCATGCTGTCCATTGGTTTACGGCAATTGGCACTTTCGGAAGGGAGTATTTACAACCAGGCCACGGGCAAGGTAAGTCGCAACAACTTGGGCTTGTATTTCTACTTTTATTAGCATTTGCCTTTATGGCTCATTCTTTTCAAAATCAAATCACCCTTCCATGTTCATAATTCCACACGGCTTACACCGTTAATTGGGTAATCGTCTTTAATTTCGACATTGTTATGGAAGATCGTACCCCCATCATTCGTTTGGAAAAAGCCCGCATCGCACGTGCCGAGAATATTGTGCTTGATGCCGTTGATTTTTATGTCTATCCAGGTGAGTTTGTTTACCTTATTGGAAAGACGGGATCAGGAAAAAGCAGCTTGCTCAAGGCGATCTATGCCGATGTCGAGTTGGAGTCGGGTGAAGGTGAAGTGTGCGGTTTTGACTTGGTTTCGCTTAAACGCCGACAAGTTCCTAAATTGAGACGTAAGCTGGGCATTGTGTTTCAAGACTTCGAATTACTTACCGATCGGTCGGTCATAGACAACTTGAGATTTGTGCTCAAAGCTACGGGCTGGAAGGACAAGAAGGAGATCGAGATTCGCATGGAACAAGTTCTTGTGAGTGTGGGCATGGAGACCAAAGGATATAAACGTCCGCACGAATTATCAGGAGGAGAGCAACAACGAGTAGCCATCGCGCGCGCTTTGTTGAACGAACCAGATTTAATTCTGGCCGATGAGCCAACGGGAAATCTGGATCCCGAGACGACGGAGGAGATTTTGAATTTGCTCTACGCTATTAGCAAGCAGGGGAAAGCCGTCTTGATGGCAACCCACGATTATGCCTTCATGAAACGATATGCGGCACGTACCATCGTCTGCGCAGGTGGAGTTCTAAATGAGCAATCTGCACCAGCCGAAACAGCGTAATCGTGCCAGCGCTGTCGATTATCATACCTGTTTACAACGGAGAAGAGACTATCCAAGCTTGCATCGATTCGGTGCTCGGGCAAACTTTCACCGACTTTGAAATCATTGTTTGTGATGGGAAGAGCGCCGACAATACAATTGAATTGCTCGCTAAATACCAAGACCGCATTTTACTGTCGTCGGAAAGTGATTGTGGAATTTACGATGCAATGAACCGAGGATTGGATCTTGCTCAGGGGGAGTGGGTGTATTTTTTGGGAGCCGATGATGAACTTGCCAGTAAGGATGTATTGCGCGAAGTCTTTTCGTCGGTGGATAAACGTGCCCATTTGATTCTAGGAAGGGCGCGTCACGAGCATTTGAGCTCAAGCAAGGTGCCCATTGAATATCGAAGTACGCTTGATAAAAAGATCTTATGGCGTAATACCGTCCACCATCAATCGGCGTTCTACCGTCGTTCACTTTTCGCCGATTTCCGTTACAGTGTGGAGTACAAGGTGTTGGCCGATTACCATTTGAATATCAAGCTATTCTTGGATGACGTAAGAACGGTTGAGGTTGATACCTTGATTGCCATCTGTGATGCAAGAGGAATTTCTAAGCAGTTCGAGACTAGTCTGTACCGAGAAGAACTCAAGCTAAAAGCAAGTCTGCTCACAGGAAGCCAGATGCTCGTTCAACGAGTTTGGGTGTGGCTCAAGTACCTGTGGAAGAACACCTAGTTGCCTTCAATCTCGGCGTAAATCTTTCTAAAGACCAATTTTTCATTCTCCCAGGTAAGCTCTTTTGCGGCGCGGACAAGGTTTTTCTGCCAGGTATCCCTTTCATTGGAAGCCAAGGCAGCATTGATAGTTTCGGCAATGTCGGTAGGCGTATATCCCCTGGTCGTCATCCCAATTTCATAGGTGTCGACGATGCGCTTGAGCTCAGGTAGAGGAGAAGTGACAACTGGAATTCCGGCATGGATATAGTCGAAGAGTTTATTTGGCAGACTAAGCTTGTAGTTCAAGTGGAGTGGCTTGTCAAGCGATAGGCCAAGGTCGGCGATAGAGGTATATTCGCGCAGTTGGTCAAAGGGCATTTTGGGCATGAAGACTACTTTGTTTTGAAGACCTAGAGCTTGACTGCGTTCTTTTGCCAAGCCGACTTCTTGTCCGCTTCCAATCACAAGGAAAAGCACATTTTCTACCCATTGCATCGCTTCAACTGCCTCGAGGCAACCGCGATCATAATCGATGTAAGCGCCTTGTAGAAGCACAATTCGCCGATAGTCTGGCAGATTGAGCTGGGCTCGGGTCGGACGCTTGTCCATTGCTTTGAACGGCGGGATGTTTCGCACCACTTGGACGGGCACACTATACAATTTGCGGTAGATGGCTGCTATGGATTCGTTGACGGTGACAACGTGGCGCAGCTTTGGAAAGATCCATTTTTCAATGGCCAGCCATACTGATTTTTGAAATCGCCTCCCCGTAAGTCCGGCTGATTCGGTGAAATATTCGTGGCTATCGTACACAATGTGCCAGCGTTTCAATCGTGCTACAATGAAAGCGGGAAGCAAGGTATCAAGGTCATTGACATGCACGACATCGAACTTTCTACTCAATAAGAAGAACAGCAATCGCAAATTTAAGCTGGCATAGAAAAGAGCTCCAGATGTAAAGGGAAGTCGCAGTCTGACTACCTCATAAGCCCGATCCATCGCTTCACTTGTCTTGAGCTTACGGCCAACGAGGGTGAGCGAATGCCCTTGATGCAGAAGTTCATCACAAACTTTACGCACACGTTGATCATGAACGAGGTCGTTGCTTACAAGAACCGCGATTTTCATCCTATTTCTTTTGCTGATTTTCGTTGCGAATCTCTGTAAGTACACGTTTGGTGTAAAGTGGGAACTCGCCATTCATCATCCAATTGTAATAGCCAGGATCCTTTGAAAGCACCTCTGAAACGGGCTGACCTTTGTATTTGCCAAAGTTAAAACAAACGATTTCGTCGTCGTTGTAGACGAGTCGGCCAAGCATATCCGCATTCTTCCCACGCTGACAAAATTTGTGCAGCACGTCCATATCATTTTCAAACTTGGGAAGGACATTGCCTTTGGCGTCGATTACTTCCGCGCCGTCGTATTTGGTGAGCATTGATTTGAAAACTTCCAAGGTCGCCATTGTATCTGGCATGGCTTCGTGCGCACCAGATAGTTCCTCATTGCAATAAAATTTGTACGCGGCTTTCAACGTTCGTTGCTCCATGATATGAAAGATGGTTTGCACATCAATCATATTGCGATCTTCCATGTTGAAGTTTATTCCGGCTCGTAAGAATTCTTCGGCCAAAACAGGGATGTCGAATTTATTCGAGTTAAAGCCTCCAAGGTCGCAACCATGAAGGAATTTGAACAGACCTTTAGAAATCTGCTTGAAGGTGGGAGCATCTTTTACATCTTCGTCGTAAACACCGTGAATGAGACTCGTCTCCAAGGGAATAGGCATTTCGGGATTAATGAGATACCGATTCTCTTTCCCGGGTAATTCTGGTTTCTTGTGAATGGACCCATCGGGCATGATTTTCACAATGGCGAGCTCAACTATTCGATCGGTTGAAACGTTAACTCCAGTTGTTTCAAGGTCAAAGAATGCAATAGGTTTTCTAAGGTTTAGCACAAGGCAAATGTTTTTTTTCACTCCAACAAAATAGATTCAAAAGGAGTGCGTTATTACTGTACAAGTAGAGTAGTAGGTTCACATTAACGCAAGTTAAGGTGGCCTAAATTAAGCAGAACAGAAAACCCTTTACGGGAGTGTAAAGGGTTTTCTGCTTTTCTAATATTTCGTAAGTCTATTATTACTTCGTACTTGCCCACACCTTGATATACTGGAATGGCTCATACTTAGACTTCTTGATTGCGTCATTGGCATATTTAGGTCCTTGGACCAATTCTGTCGGACGGGTAAGGGTGTAGTCTTTCCCTTCAACATATCCTGCATCATTCAAAGCAGCTTTGATCTGATCACGTGCTGTTTTGTTTCTGTGCTCGGTAAGCTTCTGGTTGTTCTCGAAACGCGAAGAAGGTACGTTTGAAGCTGAAGACTCAACTTTCAAATTGACTTTTCCTTTGGCATCGATGATGGCTTTTACTCCATCCATGAACTCGGCAAATTTATCTTCGGCCAAGCTCCACTCACCAGCATCGTACACGAAGAAACGCTCGAAGTATGCACTAGCATCTTCGATCGTAACATTCACAGGGTTGGCTGGATCAAATCCAGTGTCAGGATGTTCCACTACAACTGGATCTGGTGTAGGTTCTTCTACAATAGGTTCTTCTGTGAGTCCTTTGCCTCTTAGGTGAACTGGAAGTAAATGAACTTCTTTGTCAATCACACTGTACGCCGATTCGCAAGGAACGTTGATGAACTCTTCTTGGATAATATCTTGCTCTACAACATACTCGATATGGTATCCTGAGCAAGGAGGAAGAACAGCAACGTAAGCACCATCACGAGCTCGCGGACGATACTCAGTAACTTCTCCATTCTTGTTGTTGGTCACCAAGATGTAACAATCCTCTGGCAATTCCTCTCCTGGAGCAGCAATGATAAAACCCTTCAATACAGCCAAGTCTGTTTCGATTGGTGTATCAGGCATATCGATCATATAGATGTCCTTAAGTCCATACCCTTCTTCCTTACGAGAAGAGTAGTATGCACGTTTCTGATCGGCAGAAGGAAAGAAGAAAACATCATCATCTACCGTGTTCAACGGGTAGCCAATGTTCTCTGGTTTTGACCAGTTCTCATCATCACCGAGTACAGAATAGAAGATGTCAAATCCACCCATGCTGTTATGCCCTGTTGATCCAAAGTACAACGTTTTGCCATCAGCGGAGATAAAGACAGCATCTTCTTCATATTCTGTGTTGATGGTCGCTCCTACGTTCAGTGCTTTACTCCACTCGTCATTTGGAAGCTTTACACATCGGTAGATGTCTCGACCACCAAATCCACCTTCACGGTCTGACACAAAGTAAAGGGTCTTTCCATCTGGGGACAAGCTGGCATGTGTTTCCCATGCGTCAGAATTGATGTCTGAGCCCAGAAGCTCCGGTTGGCTCCACGTTTCTCCAATCAAAACTGATTGGTAAATCTGTCCATTTCCATCTTCATCGTAATAGATGAAAAGCGTTTGTCCATCTGGGCTAACTGAAATCGTTGCTGCGTGGGCATCCGTATTGATATTCAATAGCTCTGGCTCTTGCCAGTTTCCTGTGGCGTCTTTGTATGACACGTAGATATCTTCTTTCCACTCTCCAGTATCAAAATCGGTAATGTCAGTATTTGTACTGTCAATACGCATTCTTCGAGAAGTATAGAACAGGGCCGTCTCGTCCAACGAGAGAACAGGGCTGTAATCATTGGCGTCGTTATTGACTTTAGGACCTAGGTTGGTGATCACATAGTTCTTCGGGTCAGCCTTTTGCTTCTTGGCCTCATTGCACATTTCCAATTGTCTTTCCGTCGCTGCATACAAGTGATGCTTTTTCGAGATTAAAGTCAATAGTTCATTGTACGTGGCAATCGCATCGTCAAGTTCGTAGCTAATGTGATAAGCTCGACCTAAATAATAGTATGCTTCAACAGGAGCTTTAACTTCAGTAGGATCATAAGGATCGTACTTCGTAGTTACCTCTCGTGTCGCCGCTGCTTTCAAATAGGGTAGCGCTTTAAGCTTTTCGTTTGAAGTCTGCAAAAAACAATAGCCAAGCTTATAATTAACATTGGCATTTGTGTTGTTCGTACTGAACAAAGAAAGCCAAATATCAATGGATTTATTCCAAAGCTTTTCCTCCATCAATTGATTGGCCTCCAAGAATTGTTGGTTGAAATCACCACGCAAATTGTCGGCGAATGAAGTGCTAGCATATATAAGTATAGCTGCGCAAAGTAAAAATCTTCTCATAGCAGAAGTATTGTCTGGTTACTGTCTTAAAACCCCTAAATTACTACAAATTCCTCATTGACGCATTAAATCTCTCGATTCAGGTCAAAATTCTCAAGATAATCACCAACACGACGTACAAAAGTACCTCCCAACATGCCATCAACAACTCGATGATCATAGCTATGTGAAAGGAACATCATGTGGCGTATACCAATGGTGTCTCCTGCTGGAGTTTCGATAATAGCCGGCTTTTTACGAATTGCTCCCAAGGCAAGAATGGCGACTTGAGGCTGATTAATAATTGGCGTACCCATTACGTTACCAAATGTACCAACGTTGGAAACGGTATAGGTTCCACCTTGAATATCGTCTGGCTTCAATTTGTTTTGTCGAGCTCTATTGGCCAAATCATTCACTTTTTTCGCCAATCCAACAAGGTTGTACTGGTCGGCATTGTGAATGACGGGAACGATCAAATTCCCTGAAGGAAGTGCCGCAGCCATCCCTACATTTATATCTTTTTTGTAAACTATATTAGCTCCATCCAATTGCACATTGATGCCTGGGAAGTCTTTGATCGCTTTTGTAACTGCTTCAATAAACAACGGAGTGAATGTCAATTTCTCTCCATTGGCTTCCTCAAACTTCTTCTTTACCTTCTCTCTCCATAAAACCAAGTTGGTCACGTCGGCCTCGACAAAAGAAGTAACGTGCGCCGATGTTGCTTTTGACATCACCATGTGATCGGCAATCATCTTACGCATGCGGTCCATCTCGACCACTTCATCTCCCGCTGCAATATTTACAGGAACTGATGGTTTGTGAGCTGGTGCTGCTGGGGCCGACTTAGCAACTGGGGCAGAGCTCCCATTGCTGGCAACTGCTGCCGCTGCCGTCGGAGCTGGTGTGCTCGCTACTTGCTTAGCTCCACCGTTTTCGATGAATGCTAGAATGTCTTTTTTCGTAACTCGACCTTCCTTGCCAGTTCCGCTTAGCTTTTCAAGTTGATCCATCGAGACACCCTCTTTTGCCGCAATAGTGCGCACCAAAGGAGAATAAAACCGTCCGGAAGGTCCGTTCTTCGAGATTTCTCCTGCCGCCAAAGGCGCATTAAGAGCTTCGACCACTTCCGGTGCAGGAGTCGCTACAGGGGCAGCGGCCGCAGCCACGGGAGTAGGTGCAGGAGCACTATCACCTCCGGTAGAAAATATTGCAATGGGCTGACCCACTTGAACAACATCGCCTTCAGCAACTAGTATTTTTGTAATTACTCCTTCCTCAGGCGCAGGCACCTCAGAATCAACCTTATCTGTGGCGATCTCTACAATAGGATCATCCATATCCACTGTTTGCCCTTCTTCGATCAACCATTTGGTAATAGTCGCCTCAGCAACGCTTTCCCCCATCTTGGGCAATAAAATATCTATTTGAGCCATACTTGCCTTGATTTAAGCGCCACAAAATTACACGAAAATGGTAGTTGACCAACGATTCTTCTAATCAGTTGTCAACTGGGTACGAAGAAAGTGCTATCTACCCAGTTCAGCGAAGAATCTCCAAACGAAGCCCAAGTCGTTCATGACGCGATAATCTTTGGCATAAACTACGTTGAGTTTGTCAAAGGTCTCCTGCGTCATTTTTGAATTTGCGCCAGCTAAAACAGGGTACAGAACTCCTGGTCTCAACTTCGGAAGTTTTTGTTTGTTGGTTGAGGTGGGGTAAAAACCTACCCAGGTCTTTTTGCCGACCAATACGGAGAATAGGTTCTGGATGTATTTGCCCTTGGAGCGGACAAACCAAATATTCAAGGGTAGGGTCAGCAATAGAGACAAGGCAACCGTAATGTCAAGAAGTCTCTTTTCTCTGCGATTGTTAGGGAGAGACACTGAATTGACGTCCAGTATGAAAAGTTCGCCACTGGTTTCAATGCTATTGCTCCCAATAATATAAAGAGATTCCGGCGGAGCAATCTTAAATTCGACGCCTCGATTTTCGGTCTTGCTCATGGTCGCTATGATTTCCGCCGAGGAAATGTCTTTCGCACAGAAAATCACATCATGAATCCCATGAACTCGGACTATTTCATCCAATAATTTCATCGATCCAGCAGCATCTCCCATCGGATTGTCCTTGGAGTCGATGTACATCACATTGCCTAATTCCGCTTGCGACTGGGCCAATAATTGATGCACTCGCTTGACTTCTTCTGTCGAGCCTACTAGGGCGTAATGCTTTACACGTTTAACTCTAAATCCAGTTTTGGACGGACTGAATGCTAGCAACAACCCGCGAATAGCTAGTAGCAAGGTGAAAACCACCACTGCTCCAAATACGATCAAAGCCCTAGAAAAACGCAAGCTCTCTGGAAGGAGCGAATAACCAATTAGAATAATGATCGATCCCAATCCAATGCCTTTGATTACGTTCAGAATTCGAATCGGCCGCTGATAACCACCGGTTAACCCTAAACTCAAAACCCAACACCCCGCGTAAATGGCAAATGCAGCGGCTACTAAAGTTTGGTCGTAAACCTTGCCCTGCCAATTCTCATAAAAGAGCTTGATGGCCCAAAGCCCCCCAAATGCGACGAGTGCGTCAAGTGTGGGTAGCCACATCTGACTTATAAACCGACTCACAATCGCAATGCCCGCCCGTAAGTAAATGGCCATATTGATGAGGGTGCTGAACATTTTGGCATTTTTGGAGCTAAAGTGCTTCTTGGCGAAAATGACCATGGCGTTGTAAAAAACAAACACGTAGTTCAAGCTCCCCTTTTTTGTACTCTCTCCTTTATAATGAATAATACTCGTGTCGGCCAAATAGAGATTCTTGTATCCACCCTGAATTATCCGCCAACTCAAATCAATGTCCTCACCGTACATGAAAAACTCTTCGTCTAAAAGTCCCACTTTATCCAAGGCCTCCTTTCGCATGAACATAAATGCCCCCGACAGGATTTCAATTTCATGATTCCCGTCTTTATCCAAGTTTCCAAGGTAGTAGGGGTTGATTCTTTTTGATTTGGGGAATAGTCTGTACAGACCGATCATCTTAAGCAAACTCACCCACGGCGTAGGCAGTCCGCGCTTCGATTCTGGCAGGTAAATCCCTTTTCCATCGACCATCTTCACGCCCAAACCACCGCCTTTTGGGTTGGCATCCATATGGGCAATGCAGGCTTCGAAGGTATCTTCTTGAACCACCGTGTCGGGATTGAGGAGAAGAATGTATTCCCCCTGACTCAAACGCATGGCCTGGTTGTTGGCCATCGAAAATCCAACGTTTTCTTTGTTGGCAATCAGCTTGACCCATGGGAAACGCTCTCGCGTCATAGCTACAGAGCCATCTACGGAACTGTTGTCGACCACAAAGACCTCCATGTCTATATTCCGCCCAGCCCTTTCCACCGACTGCAGGCATTGCTCGAGGAAATATTCCACGTTATAGTTGACTATGACGACAGATAATTTCATCAACGAGACAATGAGTTTTCGTAAGGCACACGATTGGTTATTGAACGGCCAAGTGTGAGTTCGTCGGCATACTGAATTTCGTCACCATGGGATATTCCTCGGGCGATAGACGACACTTGGATGTCAAACGCCGCCATTTTTCGGTATAAATAGAACGCCGTTGTTTCTCCTTCCATCGAGGTACTCAACGCCAAAATCACTTCTTTTATTTCTCCTTTCCCAAGTCGGCCTAACAGTGAGTCAATGTGCAAATCCGAAGGGCCAATTCCATCGATAGGTGAAATGATGCCCCCCAATACATGGTACAAACCAGTGAATTGATGTGTGCCTTCAATGGCAAGTACATCTTGAATATCTTCGACAATGCATACCAAGGATCCATTCCGACCTGGTGAGGAACAGATAGAACAGGTTGTGGAATCTGATAGGTTGTGGCAAATCGTGCACTCTTTTATTTGCTCTTTGAGCTGAAGAAATGCCGAAGTAAACTTTCTCACATCTTTTTCCTCGCGACGTAATAAGTTGAGAACTAGACGCAGCGCAGTTTTCTTTCCTATGCCGGGCAAGGACGACATCTGATCTACAGCGTCTTGGATGAGTTTTGAGCGCAGTTCCATTCGGCAAATATAACTACTACATAGCGAAGCACTGTTATTGCCGACGGTGAAGTAGTTCGAGAGCAATTGATTTAATCACTTTGGTAGCAAGATCAGTGTCATCAGCCCTTACTTTGTATAGCTGATGCGTTTTGGAAGTCTGAAAACTCCTAGCTCATTTCGTGCATCCATTTGAAAGATGTAGTGTGAGATCTAAAGGAAATGGACCAGCTATTTCGGTAGGAACAAGCACGCATACATTTGGTAGGGCCAACTTGGAGGGGAGCATGCTCTTCGCCGACAGAGGAACTTTTGATGGCGCGAAGCTCAGTCCTGCTAAGCCAGCTCCCTTTAAAAAATCGGATCTATCCATCGTTCGTTGCGATGAACATGTTTAACTGCAAAGTAGCTTGTTTTAGCGGGCATTCTGCCAAAAGCAAAAGAAATATCCCTACAGTGCTGAGATGTGCTTCAGGAGTTGTTCAAGGACTATATCAGCATCTTTAGTAAGGTAAGCGGGGTCTAACTCCACACGATGATCTGGTTTGACGGGACTTGCATCCTTGAGCATCTCGTTCGAATTATTGAAACGTATTGTAGAAATGTAAACGACAATCCCACTTTTAGGCAATTTGAAATCTGACGGATTTCCCCATGTTCCTCCCACCGGACCAAGACAGGGTTCGCCCCAAATTTCTCCCAATGAATGCATCTGATAAGTTCCAGCGAAATTGGCCGATGCCGATGCAGAGCCACCGTCCATCAGCAAGTAACTTTGATTCTTGTAAACCTGTTTCGACTTGACACGTTCTCCTTCGGTGTAATAGACAGTATCACTTTGCCCCAGTTCAAGATCCATCATCTGAATATAGTTCAAAAGATCCTCCGATTTCCTTGGCGCGTGATGCATCAACCATCGCTCTACACGGTTTAAATTCGCGTTATAACGTTTGACAGAAAGCTCGCTTTGGTGGGCAATGATATTGGTGGGGGAGCATATCGTATCGGTCGACAAATAAGCAAATAATTGCTCCATCCGTTCCGATTTTCCACCTGTATTACTTCTTAAATCAATGGCCAAATGCCCGGTCCCTCTCGCGTTGAGTTCTTTGAAAGCCTTCCGCAAGGCCTTGTAATAGTGTCGATCTTTCCCCGCCGAAAAGCTTGAGATCTTGAGAACGGCCACATCCATTGTGTCGTTGAACGTGATCCTTACATTTTCCTTTTTCGCCGATTTAGACTGCGTTTTTGCCCACTCTTTTGAGGTTTTCCCCGGGTACCATACGTGCTCGATAGAGTCTTGTCCATGCGGAATAAATTCAATTTTATTCGAGTCCGCAATCTCCGTGAACAGTCCGCCAAATCGTGTAAATAGGAACTCACTTATCCGCAAGCGTCCGGTCAAACTATTGCCCTCCTGAACACTCAGTTGGTTCACTTTATTGAAAACGACGGTAGATTTTAATCCGTTGATTGACACAAGTTTCGCGCCTACGGGAATCAGATCTTCAACATCCTGAGAGATAAAGAGTTCTCCTTTGATCGCCTTTACGCCAAAACCGTAGTACAATCCTTCGGTGCCGTATTTCGCTAGCAGACTTTTATACTGCAAATAAGAGTGAGAATCCTGCAAAGTCCCCATCAGTCCCGCAATTTTCGCCGAGAAGTCGATTAGGGGCATGGGCGTATTGCACTCACGACGAGTGGTTTTATAAACACGCTCCAGTTCCGCTTTAGAGCAAAAGAAAAATGGATTTTGATGGGTATCCAGGATGACCTTATACAAAGTGTCCAAGTCTGCGATCATTTGTCCGGGAGACAACAATGAGTCAAGAGCGGCCTCGGGTTCATGTTTTTTTTGCGCGTAGCCGTTTGAAGTTATAAGGGTTAGCACAAGGCAAATGAGGAACCTGAAGAAAGTGGGCATAAAAGCTTCTAGTTTTGATCGAGTTTTTTAACCATCGTTAGAATCGTTGCCAGTGCTACTGTTTCACCTGTTTCGTCGTACACATCGACCAAAAACTTCACAATGCCTTTGGCAATATCATCTTCCGAGCGCTTCTCTTGTCCGATTTTTTCTTTGACCGTGAATCGAACGCCAATTGTCATGCCTGGGTAAACGGGCTTCGTGAAGCGACATTCATCTAATCCGTAGTTTAATAATACAGGACCTTTCTTGGCATCGACAAACAGTCCAGCCGCCTTGGAGAGTACAAAGTAGCCATGCGCTACACGTTGCTCGAAAATGGTTCCTTCTAGCGATGTAGCGTCCATGTGAGCATAGAAATTATCTCCACTCACATTGGCAAAATTCACAATATCCGCATCACTTACTGTATGCTTTGCAGTAATTACGGTGTCTCCTATGTTGAGCTCTTCAAAATGCTTTCTGAATACATGTACGTCGGTTACGTTTTGATGCGCTCCTGGCTGATAAACATTGGTGATCCTTGATATGGTTGTAGGTGAACCTTGGATCGCCGTGCGCTGGAGATAATGCATCACACCTCGCTTTCCACCCATCTCTTCGCCGCCGCCAGCACGACCTGGGCCACCGTGAGTTAGCATTGGCATGGGCGAACCATGGCCGGTAGACTCGCGCTCGCAATCGCGGTTAAGAATGAGTATTCGTCCGTGGTGCGTAGCGGCCTCCAAGGTGAATTCTCGAGCTAGCTCATCATCGCTAGTAACCATCGAGCATACGAGAGATCCTTTACCCATTCTGGCAAGTTCAACCGCTTCATCTAAGTTCTTGTACGGCATAATGGTACTCACAGGACCAAAAGCTTCAACTTCATGCACAGCTGTGTTGGTAAACGGATTGTCATTCACCATCAGAATAGGTGAAATAAAAGCTCCTTTTTCCTTATTGGCACCAGTCACGTCAAAATTATCAAGGTCTCCATAAACGATGCGCTGTTCTTGAGCTAGTTGCTCTACCTTGGATCGAACTTCATCTACTTGTGATTTCCCCGCAAGTGATCCCATACGCACACCTTCAACTTGAGGATCGCCAATAACTGTCTTGGCGAGTTGAGAGCCCAAGGCAATCTGAACATCTTCAACCAGATGCTCGGGAACCATGATTCTGCGAATAGCTGTGCATTTTTGTCCGCACTTAACTGTCATCTCATTGCGAACGGCCTTGATGAACATGTCAAATTCAGGTGTTCCCGGCGTTGCATCGGCTCCAAGAATGGAGCAGTTAAGTGAATCGGCCTCCATGTTAAAAGGTACGGCTTCTTCTAACAATCGAGGATGAGCTTTTAGCATTTTACCTGTGCTGGCAGAACCAGTAAAGGTCACGATATCTTGAGATTCAACATGATCTAGGATTCCATTTGCAGATCCACAAATCAATTGCAATGCTCCCGGAGGAAGAATTCCTGATTTGTCGATTTCACGAACCATAACTTCTGTCAGGTAACTCGTAATAGTAGCCGGCTTGACTACTGCTGGAACCCCAGCCAGCCAGTTTACTGCCGTCTTTTCAAGCATTCCCCAAATTGGGAAATTAAACGCATTGATATGAACAGCGACTCCCTGCTTAGGTACCATAATATGGTGTCCTATAAATGAACCTTTCTTCGACAATGGAATGTGATCTCCATCGACGTAGTATGTTTCGTCGGGGAATTGTCGGCGCAGACTGCTATAGGCAAACAAGTTCCCGATTCCTCCTTCAATATCTATCCAACTATCAACCTTCGTGGCACCTGTCTGATAGCTAGTCTTGTAGAACAGTTCTTTTCGCTCCAATAGATATAGAGCGAGTTCTTTGATCATTCTGCCACGCTCATGAAAAGTCATTTTACGAAGAGCTTTACTTCCTTCGGTACGCCCGTAATTGAGCATCTCACCAAAGTCCAATCCCGCACTGCTAGCTGTTGCAATGACATCTCCCGAAATAGCATTGTAGAGAGGTTTTCCTTCTCCTTGTCCGTCTATCCATTGCCCTAAGGCGTAATTCTGAAGTTTCATATTTCTTGCGTTTAATACCGCAAAAATAGGAAAGTGAGTGGGACGGTCGTGCTTAATGTGATAATACCATGGCTTTGTCCATTTTCTGGTTTACCGAATACTCAAAGGATTTAACGGAATTCTAAACGAGCTCTCCCTAACTCTCATTTGCCGAAGGCTTAACTTTTTGATTGACATAGTTTTACATCAAACAAATCCACAAAACAACTTATTATGAAACGCTCTAAGTCAATTATTTTCGTCCTTTTTCTTTTTGTATCCTTTGTATTTAACGCACAAGTAATTATTGATGATTTCAATCAATGTGATACTCAAAATCAACTCTATACAGTAAACAGCATTGTCGGGAATGGCCAGTTCTTTTCTCAGAGCATTGGACTTCCGGAATGCGTCCTTCAGTACCAAGGAAACGGTCAGCAAGCAATCACTGAAGCTAGGTATATGCCCGTCGACCTGTTAGGGCCGCCCCACAATATGGATGATGTCCCCGTCGAAGGTTCCTTCTTCCTAGACATGCCGGGAGTAGGCAATCAAAACGCCTTTCTAAAATTGGTCGTTTTTGACCCTCAGCCTCAAGAATTGTTTGTTCTTCCTTTAAACCAGCCAATTTCAGGAGAGCAGTTTTTTCAGGTTAACTCTCCAGCTTTGTTCAATGGCGATTTTGCATTCGTCGTTGAAGATTTTGAGGGCAGCGTAGGTCAACTCTTTATTGACGATTTACAGCTTTCACCTGAGTCAGACGGACCATGCGCTGCGGTTTCCAATGATTTTCTGAATCTCTTTACCAATCCTCCAGCTCCACCAACTCCGTGTATGTTCTACGTTGGAGTGATACTCTATATTGATGTTGACGGACAATTGCTGTATTGCCCGGAAGGGTCGGATATGACTTTGGAAGATGCTTTGACGGGAGATTATACTCCAGTTGAATTGGAAGTTTCGTCGCCCGATGGCAATTTGGTTTTTGTCTTTCTTTACGGAGGGGATGATTGTGATGATGGCGACCCTTGTACACGCGATTTTTGTGATGCCGACGGCATGTGCCAGCACCTTTCAATTGTTGAAGACTATTTGGATCCACCTCTAGCGGCGCCATGTATGGAATTCTTTGGGAAAATTTTCATTGTGAATGGTATTTATGACGCTTCCCATTCAACTTTACCCGACGATCATGAACCGATAACGGGAGAAACTTTCGAATTGGTGCAACATGACGGGCCGTGTGATCTCGTGGCGGAGTACTACTATAGACCAAAAAAATGTCTTTCAAGTGATCCATGTGAAATTGGAACCTGCGATCCAGCGACTGGGGAATGTACTTATGCCCCGTCTAACTTAGATTTTTCGTTCACAACCACACCTACTTCTTGTGGTGCAAACGGAGAGATTCATTGCGCAATTACAGGAGGTGTTCCTCCGTATACATCAGATTTGAAGTATGAAGAAAACGGACAGTTTAATGTCCCTGTTCCGCATGGATTTGTGGACCCACCGGGGATGTATGCCGGACTTAAAGGTGGAAACTACCACATGACAATTAAGGACAGTCAGGGTTGCGAAGTGACCAAGTTGGTCTTTCTGGAAAACGGTGCGCTTAAGATATACGCTCATGTTGAATCGGCTACTTGCGTTTATGCAGCCGATGGAAAGATCCAAGCTGATGTGGAAAAGGGAACACCTCCCTATACCGTGACCTTACTCACGCAATTACCTTCAGGGGAATGGGGAGCACCGCTTTCGGCAGACAGTTCAATACCCTACGGGTTGGGAATGAGATATTTTTGGAACAGTTTGTATGCTGGAAATTACAAAATTGTAGCTGTGGATTCTGAAGATTGTCAAGTTGAAACTACGGTAACCGTGGGATCACTTCCAGCCGTTTCTGCTCAAGTTACTGTATTGCAACCAACTTGTCCTGGTGACAAAGGCGAGATTCAGATCGCTGGATCGGGCGGAGCAGGTGGCCCTTATAATTACTCACTTATAGGAGGTATTCCTATGGATGATATGGGGGATGGAATTACACTTGTGGATGTTGAGCCGGGCAACTTTCAAATTGTAATTCAAGGAACAGCTGGTTGTGTAAGTCCGACCGTCAATGTTGCCATTTTCCCAGTCACCGCATGGAACGTTGGAGCTACATCGACAGAAGAAACATGCAACGGAGACAACGATGGAACCATTACCGTGACGGCTGCAGGTGCCAATGGCGGACCTTATACCTATTCCATTAACGGTGG
>JADFAK010000001.1 GCA_015665315.1 Flavobacteriales bacterium
CGGATCCAGACCATACACTTCCTGTGTTGTAGGCGATAAAAACAATTGGATTGTTCTCCCAATCGGGGTGCATACACATGCCCAACATGCCCGGCTCAGAAGAACCACCTCCTGTTACCGAGATATTAAGAACTTCGGTATAGCTTCCTGAAGTAGGATCAATTCGAAGAACTTTTCCCGATCTCATGGTCGCCCAAATATGATCGTCTGGCCCCCAAAGAATCTCCCAAGGAAGGTTGGCGTCAATTACGAGGTCATACTCGAGTAGTGTAGTATTTCCAACTACCCATTCAGTTTGCGCTGAGCTTTGAAAGCTCGAGGTAAAGGCAAGTGCTAGGGCACAAGCAATAATTTTCCAATTCATACGTGCAGGTTTGAGCGCATAAAGATAGTGGAATTCATTTGCCTTGTGCATAATCAAAAGAAATAGAGAAGAGAAACGGATGGATGTTGGAGTACAAGCTAGAGTAGGGCCGGGGATAAAAAAAACGCCCGAACCACGAGGGATCGGACGTTTGAGTTTTGGGAGGGATTCAAATAGAAATCCCCGATCATCATGAACTAAGGAAGGTCACTTAGTCGATTAACAGCGTTTTGGCACTTAGTTGATCGTCGTGAAGGACCTGCAATGTATATGCTCCGGTAGATAAGTTGTCGACCGAAATGATCTGATTAGCTGCTTGGACCTTGCCCGACTGCACAACGCGGCCAGTTTGATCCAGGATATTCCAAGTTGCTCCTTGGAAGTCACCTGCGCTCAAGGTGATAAAGTCGGCAGCTGGGTTGGGATAAACAGAAAAGTCATTTGCCGAATGGCTAGAAACATACTCGAATACATCTTTAATGACCGTTACAAAGTTGCTTGATAGATCCAAGCATCCTGTGGCCGATACATCGTTGATCGAAGTTCCCACAACCGCTGTCAAGTCGCCCCAATGGCTCACACCGTATACATGGCATTCGCCTACTTCGCCCGACTCAAAATCGTTGGAGTTACCATCCAAAACGGCCAAGATATTCTCCGAGTCATCAGTTATGATATAGGTGTAGTCTTCCTCTGACTCAGAATCGGACTGAAATGAAATCACATCGGAAGTTCCATCTAGAAAAACGGTTACAGAAGTCTCTTGGTCGGCCGTTGCCACTGCGCCACCATCTACTACGTGACGAATTATCGTAATAAAGTTACCCGACAATTCACCACAGCCATCGGAGATAGGAGTGTCGAAGATGTTCTCGTCGAGGGCGATAGTCAAGTTACCTGTATAAGCGTATCCGTATACGTAACATGTTCCGGCAGGCGCATCATTGAAATCGTGGCTAGAGCCAATCGCAATACCCAAAAGATTGCCATCAGGATCGGTGATAACGTAGATATAATCAGAAGTCGCGACAGAAGTTGAGGCAAACATTACGATGTCTTCACCTTCATCCATGGAACAAAATTCAACTGTATCTTCGTCATCCGTTGTGGCCACCATTCCGCCATCTGCATCTTGCAAAACTACCGTCGCAGGAGAATCCGACCAGCTAAAGCACTGGTTAGCTGCGTCATTGGCGAAAATATCCTCATTGTTTACCAAAAGAAGCTCATTGGCATAACTCAATCCGTAGACCAAATAACTTCCAAGATCCATTCCCGCGAAATCAAAAGAGCCGTTATCGGCAATCGCCAAAAGCTCATTGTCAAGATTTGTTATGGCATACGTATAAATCAAATTAGACTCGGAAGTAGTAGAAAATTCGACTGGCTGACCGATACAAGCATAGGTTGTATCCATTCCATTGGCAGCTATCATTCCACCCTCTGGAGAGTGTGTGATGACCGTTGCCGGAGAATCTGTAATATCGAAGCATCCGTCACTGGCAGGTGTGTCGAACAAGTTCATGCCATTGGACAAGAGGAAATCTCCCGTGTACGAAATACCGTAGATGCTGCAGGTAGCCTCGGCCATAAAGCCAAAGTTATTGCTATCACCAACGATCACTTCGAGAATGATGTTGTTTTCAACGACCACGTACACGTAATTGGCCTCGGCCGTCGAGTTGTTGTCAAAAGTGTAAATCGTCTCGTCGTCTCCAAAGCAAGCATAGGCCAAAGTAGATCCATCTTCCAAGGTCACATCTCCAGCATCAACGACCGTACGTGTCACTTGAATGAAGTTGTCACTCATATCCCAGCATTCGTCGGTAGGAACAACGTCGTCCATGTCGTCGCCAACTTCTAGAGTCAGCATACCATCATAGGAAAGTCCCCAAACACGGCAAACACCAGCAGGTGCATCGTTGAAGTCGTTGGAATCACCTGGCAGACCGAGGATTACGTTGTCCTCATCGGTGATAATGTATTGGTAGTTTTCGGTAGATTCTGAAGTGGTGAAGAATGGAACTAGGTCGGCGTTTTCATCCATGCTGCAGAGCGAAACTGAAGTCGCCTCATCTGTAGTTGAAACCATGCCTCCATCGCATTCAGCTACAACGACATTTGGTCCGCATAGAGTAGCTTCAGTAACATAAATCCAGTTATCTACGCTTGTTCCCAAACCGTCTAGCGCAATCCAATTGGCAATAAGTGGCGACTCGACGAACCAACCAGTTTGCCAGATTCCAGCTCCGACTGCCGTAGATGAACGGAAGTGTCCGGTTGTACCCCATTCAACATAGGAAATAATGGCTGCTGAGGACCCATAATTTGGTTCCGTATAGAGTCCTAATTCACCATCGGCTGCGACGAGGGGAAAACCGTCTACAACAAGGTATTCACCCACTTCAATTAAATAGGATCCACACACAATGTTGAGATCTGAAATTTGGGAGTAATCGGGAAAGTTGCATAGGTAATAAGTAGAAACGTCAACTGCACCTAGTTGGTCATTGTAGATTTCAACTTGACCCGAACTGGCGTTGATTTCGGAAATTATTTGAGCGTGACTTGTAATGCTAGCTCCTAATAGCACTGTAAATAATGTGAGTAATTGTTTTTTCATTCGTACGATTTTGAACATTAATATGTCGTTTGATTAATATGATTAAGATGCTAAGACAGGCAAAGAAAAGGTAAATTGTGTACCTACATGTAATTTGCTCTTCACCTGAATCACTGAGCCATGCAATTCAATGATTTTTCGCGAGATGGCAAGTCCTAATCCAGTGCCATTCTTGGCTTCGTTATCGCTCCCCATATAATACCTATCAAAAATAAATGGCAGATCTTTCTCCGCGATGCCTTGTCCGCTATCGGCCACCTTGATTCTCAAATTACTGGGGGTTTCTTGATCAATCTCTATGGTAATGGTATCCCCTTGTTTACAGAACTTCAGACTGTTGTCAATAAGATTTTGCAATACTCTGTCTATCAGCGCGATATCCGCCTTGGCCAAAGGCAAGTTCTTGGCATATATTGTATTCAAACTGATTCCTTTTTCTTGTGCCAACACGCGGTACTTGTCGGCCAAGTCGTGTACTAGCTCTGCTGTATTCAGTGCTTCGAAGTTCGGGGCGACTGCTCCTGCCTCAAGTTTTGAGAGTTCGAACAGGTCATTGACGAGCTTTTTGAGACGCACTACATTTTTGTTGATGATCCCCAGGTATTCTTGGCGTTCTTCCTTGGTGATTGTGTCTTCGCGCAAGGTGAGCAGTTCGCAAAACCCCTGAATCGACGAGATAGGAGTGCGCAAGTCGTGGCTGATATTGGCAACAAGTTCTTGGCGGAGCTTGTCGACTCCTTCGAGTTCTTCGATTTGCTGCTGAATGGTGTCGGCCATCTCATTAAATGTAGAACTTACATCTGCCAGTTCGTCGTTGGCCACTGGTATTCGGGCCGAGTAGTCGCCGTCTTTGAATTTGGCTATGGAACCTATGATGTTTCTGAGCTGACCGGTAATAAGCCAAATCATCAGGAGGCCAAACAAGGTAGCAAGGACTAGGATGACTAAAAAGCTCTTACTCGTGAGCTTTAAGATATAGGACCCGAACATCGTATCGGCGACAGAATGGTATTCCTGACTGGCAAGAACGATGTATACATAACCATTTTCTTGGCCGTTGCGAATCATGCGTGCTGCGGAGAAGATTTTGTATTCACCAGGATTTCGAGGATCATCGCCAAGGATTAACTCACCGTTAAAATCAGCAATAAATTGCTGAATAGGGTTGAGGTCCACTTTATCCAACTTGACAACCTTTTTAGGTGCCACATAGGTGAGGATTTTTCCGGTATCATCGAGCAAATACACCTCCACACTCGGATTGATAACCATCATCGAGTGCATGATATCCTGAACAACCATATCGGTTGAAGCCGTATCGAGCAATGGTTCGATCATGTGCACCGTAGCCGCAGCGAGGTCTTTATCGAGTTGCTGGGTGACTTCTAGCGAGTGATTTCTAGCGGCGCTGACGGAGATGTACAAGTTTATTCCTGAGACAACCAGAAGAACTAGGAAGAACAAAAGGGAGAGTCGGGTAAATAATCTAAATCTAGACATAGTTCTGGTAAGGTTTAAAACTCTCTAAAACGGTATCCAACGCCCCATGCGGTGAGAATAAATGTGGGGTCATTGATATCATCTTCCACTTTTCCACGGAGTCGGTTAATATGACTGTTCACTGTATGCTCGTAGCCTTCAAAATCATAATTCCACACCTCGTTTAGTAGGTCCATTCTGGAATATGTCCGACCGGGATTTGAAGCTAGTAACACTAGGAGGTCGAATTCTTTGGGGGTTAAAGAGAGGCGCTCACCATTTTTCTTCACACTTCGACGCTCAGGTTCAATGAGTAAGTTGTCAATTTCAATTTTCCGATCCGTTTGATCATTTGCCGAAGGCTGAGCCAAAACAGAGCGCCTCATAATCGCTTTGACCCGTGCTTCTAACTCGCGAATGGAGAAAGGTTTAGTCATGTAATCATCGGCCCCTGTTTCCAGACCAACCACTTTATCGATTTCTTCGCTTTTACTGGTTAGCATAAGAATAGGGGTGTGGTTCTTGTCCATCCGCAATTGGCGACAAACCTCGAATCCGTCCATTTCAGGAAGCATGATGTCCAGAATAATGAAGTCGTAACTTGTATTGGTAGCTTCAAGCAGTCCTTCCTTCCCGTTGAACACCGGATGCGCCTCAAAGCCCATATCTGCGAGGTGAATTTGAAGGAGCTTCGAGATGTCTTTATCGTCCTCGATGATTAGTACTTTTTTCATGGAATTTTGTTGGCTTAATTACGTGTATGCGAAGTAAGGCGGATATATTCACAAAAGTATATACGGATCATTGCAATCTGTAACAATTGTGGTGGATAAATGGAATGGGGAATTTGGGGCAGACTTAGTATCTTCGGACTTCGAATCTTAGAAATAAACAACAATTATATGAAATCAATCTTTACTTTTTTATTCCTTTCAGCTTCAGTCGTGGCCTTCGCACAGTATGGCGAGTGGCAATTCGATGCCGATGCTGAAGGTTGGACTACTTCGGGAGCCGGTGTGGTTTTCGAATACACGAACATTGGCCCAGAGCCAACCGCCTCTATTTGGGGAGTTCCGGAAATGAACACATCTACTCCTGAGGGCTGGATGATGTTGGATGATGATGCGCTTGGAAACGGGCTTATTACTGATTCATACCTGACGTCTCCAATTTTGGATTTGAGCGATGCTCCTGCGCAGCTCAGACTTGAATTTGATCAGTATTTTCAAGAGTTTGAGGTCGGATTTGATACAACTTCGGTTGAAGTGAGTACCGATGGCTTCGTAACATGGATGACTACAACGATCAACGACGACGTAGGTCGATCAAATCGTCCGAACCCAGAGCACGTGTACATCAACATCACAGATGCGGTTATGGGAGATCCTTCAAACGTTCAGATTCGCTTCCACTACAAGGCCGAGTGGTCTTATGGATGGCAAATTGACAACATTGAAATCGTAGAGCTTCCAGATTACGATTTGGAGATCTTTGATGCATATACCGACAATATCTTGACTGAATATGAGTACAGAATCGTTCCGCTCGACCAAAACCAAGAGTTGGAAGTTGGAATGATTATCCGAAATTTTGGTGCGCAGACTTTGACAGGAGTTGAAGGAACAATCGAGGTATTGGATCCTAGCAGCAACGCATTGACTTTGGACGTTTCAACTGGAGCCATTGATAGCATTCAATCTTTTGGATTGGATACCATGTGGATCGCAACGGGACTTACTCTTTCTGAAATTGGGGAGTATACATTCAACTTTGCGGCATCTGCCGATCAAGAGGATGACCTGATCGCTCAAGGAAATGAGAGCACTACACGTTTTGTGGATGTAACAGAAAACATCTATGGTCACGTAGCTGATGATGAATTGGACTACGAGGCTACAGGTCGTGAAATCAATGGAGTTTGGAATGACTTTATGATGGGGAGCGTTTTCGAAATCGTGTCTGAAACAGATATTCTTAGCGTTGAAGTAAAGCTTGGCGCCGAGACTTCAGTCGGACAAGAAATAGACGTATGGGTATACGATTGGCTAGGTACTGATGACGATGGATTTGAAATGGTCGACGAAATCACAACTTATACGTGGTCTCATCAGATCACACAAGAAGATTTGGATTCTGATGATTACATCAACATTGTCATCAATGAGCAAATCACCTTGCAAGCTGGTTCGACTTACTTCGTGGGTATCCACGGTTTTGGTGGAGACGAGGTTGTATACGTGAAGAGCCGTTTTGGTGATGGCGATTATTCGACGATTATGTACGGGGATTTCTTCCAAGATGGAAATGATTTCTCTTTCGGTTGGGCCTATGAGCCTTCAGTGCGAATTCGTACTGGTGATTGGGTAATCAATGTTGAAGAATACAACGAGTTTGGATTTGCCCTCGGACAAAACTACCCGAACCCAGCCACAGGAATTACCAATATTCCTTACGAGTTGAGCGAGGCTTCGAAAGTATCGATGAGCATTATCGATTTGAGCGGAAGAACAGTTGATCTACTTCTTGAGGCCAATCAAGGCCCTGGAATTCATACAGCAACTTACAATGCATCTAGCCTTGAAAGCGGAATCTATTTCTACGAGTTGATCGTGAATGGAGAGCGCATGGTCAAGCGCATGGAGATTAGCAAATAATCAAATTGAAAGCATAAGAAAGGGCGAGCCGTATTGTACGACTCGCCCTTTTACTTTGAAAAGTTTTTAGAAAATCAACACTTTCTGTGATTGAACTTCAAAATTCGATTGCACCACAACTATATAAATCCCCGGCTCTCCAGAAAGATCGAGTTGCATTTGAGGAGCACTGCTTTGTCGTTGATCGATTAGTTGTCCGTTTAAGTTATATATCATAATTGAGCCTAAAGGCAAATGACTAAGCTGGAGCTGAGAACCTTGAACAATCGCAGTAAAAGCCTCACGTTCAATTTCACGCACCGAAGTGACTGTCCCTTCGCTGATGGCCAAAACGGCTCCGTCAAAACCATCGCCAGAATTAGCATTGTTGTTGTTGCAAGCTACCGAAGACGCATAAAACGTAACGCCTCCACTTCCTTCTTCAGGTGCCGTCCAGTCGGCCGTGAATACATTGCTCGGACTGTCTACATGGTGTTCAATTATATGTCGGCCATTCACATCTTCTATCTGTACATCAGGACCAGGCATACTAAATGTCCCGGCATTTGAATTGTCACCTAAAAGCACGGTAGATTGAAACCCGTATACGCTAGGCGAGCCCGTTCCATGCTCAATGGTGTAGCGAATCTCATAGGTTTGACCAGCTAAGTATTCGGCCACTGCCTCATTAGATCCTTGATCAATCAATTCAATGATCAATTCAGGGGCAAATTGATTGTCGTCGTGACAAGTTGCCCCACAGTTGGCATTGGAGCCTGGAGCGCCTGTTCGATCTTTATTTTGATGTTCCGCAACACCATCATCATATGAAAAGAGGAAAGGAGCTAATAAGATGAATGCGCAGAGAGCTATTTTGTGTGAATTCATGTTGTGTGGTTTGATTGAAACAAAATTAGGCCAAAGCACATCGTCAAATCTGCTCCAAAGCCATGAAAAAAGCCCAGACCTTGGAAGGTTATGGGCTCTTAAAATAGATACGTTTGTACGCTTAGTGGGCTTCTTTCTGCGCGTGTTTGGCGACTATTTCGTCCTGAATATTTTGAGGCACAGCCGCATAATCGGCAAACTCTCTGGCATGGCTCGCCTTGCCATGTGTCATGGAACGCAGGGCTGTCGAATACTTGTATAAGTTATGTAGCGGCACCCTTGCCATAATTTGAGAGTACTTCCCTTTGGATTCTATCCCCAGAATTATGCCTCTGCGCGATTGCAAATCCGTCATCACATCGCCAGAATGATCTTCTGGAACCAATATGTCTACTTTGTAGATCGGCTCCAAAAGTTTTGGCTGTGCTTCGTGAAAAGCCGCTTTGAATGCCATAGCACCGGCTATTTGGAAGGCCATGTCGTTTGAATCAACAGCATGCATCTTTCCATCGTATAAGATGACTCGTACATCGCGGACATGAGAAGAAGTGAGCGGACCTTCCTCCATTTTCTGCATGACGCCTTTTAAAACGGAAGGTATAAATCGCGCGTCGATCGATCCTCCAGTTATGCAGTTTATGAATTGCAAGTGCCCTCCCCATTCTAGTTCGATGAGCTCTACACCTCGGATATTAAATCCTTGCGGATCTTCCTTTCCTTCAAAATAAGGTTCGATCTTGATATGAACTTCACCAAATTGCCCCGATCCACCAGATTGCTTTTTATGTCTGTAAACCGTCGACGCTGATCGCTGAATAGTTTCTCGGTAGGGGATGCGAGGTTCGACAAATTGAACTTCTAGATTGTATACGTGCTCAAGTGTCCATTTTATCGTCGCCAAATGCAATTCACCTTGGCAATCAACAATAAGCTGCTTGAGTTCTGAGCTGAAATGGTAGTTCAAGGTCTGGTCTTGCTCGTGCATTTTTCTCAGGGCTTCGCCCAAACGTTCATCGTCGTTCTTGTCAACGGCTTCGATAGCTGTGCGCATTCTGGCTTTTGGGAAGTTGATGGGCTTGATCGTAATATCCTCTGGCAGCGCGTGAAGTGTGTCGTTGGTATCGGTGTTCTTTAACTTGAGCGTCGCCCCGATGTCTCCCGCTACCAATTGATCAACGGGGTTGCGGTTTTTTCCGTCCATGACAAACAGTTGATTGATGATTTCTACTTGGTGCGAATGACTATTCTTCACATGGAGACCTTTGGAGACCGTGCCCGAAAGCACTTTGAAAAACGAAATTTTACCCAAGCTTGGTTCGTAATCTGTCCTAAAGACAAACATAATAGCGCTATCATCTTTCTTTCCATTCACATCTTTTCCTTCCTCACTTTGCTCGGCCGGCATTTCAGAATAACATGGAGCAACATTGTCGATGAAACCCATGAGACGACCACTACCCATGTTTTGCAGACCGCTCAAACAAAAAACAGGGAATATTTCATGGTTCATCATACCTAATTTGAGCCCCTTTCTCATTTGGTCTTCATTCAGATTGCCTGTTTCAAAATAGAGCTCCATCAATTGTTCATCATTCTCGGCTGCCTTTTCAACCAATTCGTTATGCAACTGATCTGCACGTGCATGTTCGCTTTCTGGAATGGCAAGTTTCTCTGGTTTTCCACCTTCTTCTGGAAATTTGTACATGATCATTTTGAGCAGATCGATAATACAATTAAAGCCGTTCCCAGGATTAACGGGATATTGCATGAGCACAGCATTGTTGCCAAAATGCTCGCGGATAGATTGGAGAGATGTATCGAAATCTGCCTGGGGATGATCCAATTGATTGATCGCAAAAATGGTTGGTTTGCGATACTTGTCCACATGATTCCAAACCAATTCGGTTCCCACTTCAACTCCGTGTTGGGCATTAATAAGCATTACACATGTGTCGGCAACGCGCACAGAAGAGACTATCTCACCCACGAAATCATCCAGTCCAGGAGTATCAATAATGTTGATTTTGTAATTCCGCCATTCCGTGTGCAATGGGGTGGCGTACACCGAAATGCCTCGCTCATGTTCGATTTCGTGGAAATCGGATACCGTGTTTTTGTTTTCAATAGTACCACGTCTGGTAATCAGACTGGCTTCGTATAACATCGTCTCGGCAAGACTCGTCTTGCCGCTTTTCGCCCCACCCACCAGTACAATGTTTTTAATGTGTTTGTCATCAAATACTTTCATCGTCTTCGATTTTGGTGAAATAATAAAAAGAGAACTTGCTGGGAAAGAGATATTGGATAGCATCTCAGAATTCCCACTTAGGATGAATTAAATGTAGTCATGTCTGCCCACAAAAGCAATTCATTACTCATGAAACTGCATGATAATCAGCATAAAAGAAGAGGGGAGGGTGATTTATTATTTGAAATCAAATAGGACTATCCGAAATGCGTCACCAGGAACCAATACCGCGAAACATGAATACGTCCGATCGATATGCGCGTGCTGGGACTATTTCACACCTGCGGCACATGAAGGAATTAAGCTGCCAAGTAACGTTTCCTGTCTCGTTAAAAAAGATCTACAATCTCCGAGATTCGAGAAATTTCTGTCCGGTAGGGACTGTATATTAGGTAGACTTCTATTGCAATTCCAAAATCAATGCTTCGTACAAGGCGCGCATTTCTGCAATGTCCGATTTAAACACTTTTTCATCGGGGGAATGGTAGTTGGCTTCAGGGGCTCCTACAAAGCACCAATCCCAAGGATATGACGATGCTTGAAGCTGATTTCCATCACTTCCTCCAGCATCTTCAATTTCCAACTGGAACTTGATGTTGAAGGCCATGGCAATTCGAATGATTTTCTGCACGTATTTCTGACGTGGGATTCCACGATCTCGCATGGTGATTGCCACTCCCTCGCCAGCCTTGATCCCTTCAGAAACAAGTGTGACATCGCTGATTAACGCTTGTCGGCATGCAAAAGATTTATACAAAAACCTTCCCAAGAATTGAGCTGTTCCTCCTCCGTGTTCCTCGTAAGTAGAAAAAGCAATCGCGAGATTTTCGGCCTTCTCACATAGTTTCAATGCATTCCAGACTCCAAGGCGATTGTCCAAATAACAGCACTGAATAGATTCATCATCTTCTCGCCAATCTGGCTTGTAGTGAAGCGTGGTTCCGCGGTCTATTTCACGACTAAATATGTATTTGTTGATTTCCTTTTTCTTGCCATCCTTGTCTTTCTCATCATGCTCTTCGACCTTCTCCAAGGTGCATTCGATGTAGCCCTGACTGTCCTGACCAATCAACACCGCTCCAGTTTCGGCCTTTGGTCCGCCAATTTTGACCAGCCTATTCCCATAAGCAGCAACGTATCCAACAGAATCCATATGCGCGAAAACAGAAACTTTTGGTCGGCCAAAAACCAAAACCACTGCGTCCTGAAAACCTTCACCCGCGAATATCTCAGGTTTGTTGGCCCAATGGTCACGATTTTCGATGACGTATTCTATAATAAACTGACTGATGCTTTGCTCGTCACCGCTAGTGGCTTGGACGGCACAAAGCTTTTTCAAAAGTTCCATGAACTCGAATTAATAATGGTTGTACAATGCTAAGGATAATCCAGAATTAATTGTCAGAGCTTTGTCTGTTCTTGAGAAGAATTGCTCGTTGGTTTTCAACATTCTGGCAACTTAAGTGGATACTTTGACAATTTAGTGATGTTCTGAGCAACTCAAGCCCTATTTTTGTTTCCAATCCTTATCTGGAAGACACATGAAGAATGTTTATCTATTGGCCATCTCAATGATGGTCTCTGTTGGTTTATTTGCCCAGGGAAAAATTACTGTCGATACGCCTCAATGGGCCGAACTGCTCAAAGATGGCGATATACCTTACGAAGAAGTCGTTCAAATGCACAACGACTGGTGGGAAGGAAAAGAAATAACAAAAGGTTGCGGCTGGAAGCCATTTAAAAGATGGGAAAGCTTGATGGGATCGAGGTTGACCTCTGATGGAACACCATTAAGCGGTGCCGATCTACAGAGAACATGGCAAGATGTCAAACAAATAAACAATCAACGCTCACCTGCGGGAAACTGGTCTCCTCTGGGACCCATTCTCAACGATGTGACTACCAGGGCTGATATAAACGGTGTCGGACGAGTCAATTGCCTGGCTTTCCATCCAACCAATCCAGACATAATTTTTGTAGGTACTCCAGCAGGAGGTGTTTGGAGATCTTTTGATGGAGGAGAGAACTGGGAATCCAATACAGATGATTTGCTAACTCTCGGTGTTTCAGCTATCGCTTTCGATCCGAACGAACCCAATACAATCTACATTGGAACCGGTGACAGAGATGCCGCTGATTCACCAGGTATGGGTGTCATGAAGTCCACCAATGGTGGTGATAGTTGGGAGTTCATCAATACTGGTATTGAGTCGCTCACTGTAGGTTCAATAATCGTCAAGAGCGATGAGACGAATGTTGTGTTGATAGGAACCAACGACGGTATTTTCAGATCAACCGATTCAGGTACAACTTGGCTGTTTGTTTCGGCCGATGCCGCCGACTACCGAACACTTCTCGTGAAGCCAGATGATACGAATGTCATGTATGCCACTGCTTCAGGTAAGTTCTTCCGTTCAGAAGATGCCGGACAAAATTGGCAATGGACAACGGGTGGATTATATGGTTCTTACAGAATGGTTATCGCCGTAACTCCGGCCAACCCTGAACTGGTCTATGTATGTGCAGCTGGCAATGATTACGGCTTTCAAAGATCCTATCGGTCAACGGATGCGGGATTAACCTTTGAAGAAATGGCCGACGAGCCGAATATTTTGGGTTGGGCTGCCGATGGTTCTTCTCCTGGTGGCCAAGGATGGTATGACCTGTGCATGGCTGCAGATCCTCAAGATGAAAACACGGTATACGTGGGCGGAATTAGAATGAAGAAGTCGACCGATGGTGGCGCAACGTGGATCGATATCAATCCTGGCTATCTGCACGTTGATCAGCATGAGTGCATGTTCTCCCCGCATAACGATGATCTCTACTTGGCCAATGATGGTGGGTTTTACCATTATGCCGACAATACCAATTGGAAGGATATTACGACAGGTATCGTAAATGCCCAGATCTATAGAATGGGACAATCGCCGCACACAGGGGCCAAAGCACTTACCGGCTTTCAAGACAATGGAACCGCCGAGTTCAACGGAGCGCAATGGATTCGCCGTGGTGGTGGTGATGGCTTTGAGTGCTGGTACGATAATACCGACGAAAATTGGAGATACGGGTCGCTGTATTATGGCAGAATCTACCGCACAAGTCCAGAGTTTACAAATCAGCAAATTTGCGGACTAGACGTATTGGGCATTACCGAAGAAGGAGCTTGGTATACACCTTTTGTTCTTTCCGATTATACTCCTGAGAATATGTTTGTCGGACTCAAAAACGTTTGGCGTACAACCAATATCAAGCATCCCATCAAAGATTCAATCGTTTGGGAGAAGATCTCAAACAACCTTGGAGGAAACAATACCTGGAACATGATTGCCCTGGTGCAAAGCAGAGCCAACGAAAATATCCTGTATTGCAGCCAAGGAAATGCACGAATATTTAAAACAAGCAACGCACTCGATGAAGAGGTTGAATGGGCCAATATCAGTTCAGGTCTGCCCCTGTTCATTGATCCAGTTGTGGCCATTGAAACACACCCAACAGATGAAAATATCCTCTATATAGCCTACCACAACAAAATTTACCGTACTGAAGATGGAGCTGATAACTGGGTTGAATACTCTGATGGCCTCCCAGATATTCCTATCAATACTTTGGTGTATGATTTGAACACAGATGAAGGCCTGTATGCAGGTACCGATATGGGGATCTATTACAAGGATGCCACAATGAGCGAGTGGATCCCATTTTCTCAAGGCTTTCCGCTTAGTGTGCGAGTAACGGAGTTGGAGATTTTTTACGGACAGACCATCGCGACCAGCCGTCTGCGTGCTTCTACGTACGGAAGAGGACTGTGGGAGTCTGATTTATTTGACCCGTCAACCTATTCCTTCCCAGCAACTGCGATCGTTTCTATCGCTTCCGATGAACCTGAAGTATATGCCGATTTCGATGCCGATGTGAAGTTCTTCAAGAATTTGAGTGCGGTTGATGTCACGGGATTTACTACAGATGATGTGTTCATTGAAAATGGAACATTGAATGGGATTTCGGGCGGACCGCTAGACTACATTCTTGATATAACGCCCACAACTTTCGGGCCTGTGAGGATTTTCATTGAAGATGAAGCGGCTGTCGACGGTGATCTGGTGAATACCTATGAGTCGGATACCCTTGTCTTAATGTTCAACCCAGAACCTGAATTATTCGGAATTTACGGTCCTGGTGGAGTAGGAGATGATCAAACCTTGGCTATTTGGCTTCGCGCCGATCAAGGTGCTTACTTTGGCTCAAACGAAATGACAAGCACGGGCCCAATGGACTTGTGGCAAGATGTAAGTGGTGAAGGCGTAGACGCAGAACAATCATCAAACGATGCCATGCCTATGTGGCTGCAAGGCAACGAAGGTATCAATGGTATGCCTGCTGTTTACTTCGACGGTGAAGATGATTATTTAATGGCATCAGGGGTGAGACCCGGTCAAAATCTATCCGTTTTCTCGATGGTAGAAGGAGATAACATCCAATTCAATACCCATGGCTGGATTGCTTCGTCAAGAATGCCAAATGGATTTGTGATTCACCCGTGGGAGAACCAATCGCAATACTCCGCAGTCGTCATTGATGACGAAGAAGAGTATGCCAGCGGTCCGCAAGAGTACATTGGTGATGCCGCTGCGCAACATATATATGGGGTGGTGTATGAGCAGACAGAATACTACCAGCTATTCTCGACACTGTTTGATGAGCGAAAGATTTCATGGGGTGGAGCCGATATCGGAACCCGTGATGAAAATGCCTTGATTGATGTTAAGTACGGTTGGGATTACGATGAGCGTTTCGGACAAGGGAAAATCGCCGAGCACTTCATATACAATCGAAGAGTCCATGAGTCACATCGTACCATTATCGCCAATTACATGGCCGCCAAGTACGGAATCGATCTAGGTGACTTCAAAAGGTATTCGCATTGGACAAAGAATTACGACGTCGCTGGAATCGGACAAGAGCAGTTTTATGACTTGCATTTGGATGCGCAAGGAACAGGTGTGGTGCGCATCAATGCACCTTCCGATGCCGAAGATGGAGAATACCTGATGTGGGGTAGCGACAATGCAGCATTGGCATTCATTGCCGATGGTTTTCCAATTTTATCTACGCGTCTGGCCCGAACGTGGGGTGTAGAAGAAACCGGTGACATGGGAACTGTCACCTTTATGATTGAAGAGTCGGCTGTACCGGATTTAGGACTCAGTATTGGTTTGATTGTAGGCAACACAAGTGAATTTGAAGTTGCTCAGCAGCTGGATTTCTATCCCCTAACTCTTGTTGATGGTATGTATACGTGCCAAGTTGACTTCCCTTCAAATGGCGTGTTTACCATCGGCGTTGAGCCAGAAGTTGGAGTAGAAGAGTTTAGCGATCGCGCAATTGCAATCTACCCGAATCCTGTTTCTGATCTCTTGACGATTGACCTTAGCCGAACAGGTGTGAGTGAATTCACATTGGATTTATTCGATGTGGCTGGCCGACTAGTACGTTCTGAAAAGATAGTTGGCAACAGATCAACTCTCAATGTCTCGGGACTTGCCAATGGCAATTATGCAATCAAGCTCTCAAGCGAAAAAGGAACCTTGGTAAAAGAGCTAATGAAGTTCTAATTGCTCAAGAAAATAGCTATTTCGAAACCCAGTAGGTTCAATGTATCTGACTTACTGGGTTTTTTGTGGGTTGAGCATTCTGACTTTTAAAGATGTTGTGAGCAGAATGTATTGATCGTGAACTTGACTGTCTGCAACTTGTCCTCACTCGGAATGGATTTTGACTACAATCAGCTAGATACCAAGTCAAAGTCATCAGCACTTAATTTT
Source organism: Flavobacteriales bacterium (assembly GCA_015665315.1). Classification (GTDB taxonomy): domain Bacteria; phylum Bacteroidota; class Bacteroidia; order Flavobacteriales_D; family Sanyastnellaceae; genus JADFAK01. Next base: position 16,061 of record JADFAK010000001.1, read on the forward strand.
ATTTTTTCAGTTCCAATCGTTTGAATCGACTTCTTAATCTGAATTCGTTGCTTTTGAGAAAAAGTTGTAGGAATGAGGTGGCTGAGATCGACCTTCAAAAGTCGATTAATAATTATTAGGTCGCTCAAGGTAAAAGGTACGACGCCGTTGATTAATTCAGACATATATGTTTTACTTCGATGCCCGAGTAGTACCATGAGATGTTGTTGATTGAGACCATAATTCTTTAACGCCGTTTTTATTGCATCCTTTCTTCTTTGCAAGAAAAGTCTCTCTTTTTCAGCAATCAATTCGGCTAAGTCGCTTTCGTTAATTTTTTTGGCCGACAACTCAGAGTTTGGCGACCAATTTTTCGTCTCATATTTTTCAATAATTGCTCTCAATTGCTTCCGAATAGGCTTTAGTCTGGAATTCTCCTTAGAAAGAACCCGCAATTTCCTGTCGGCAATTAAGGCACGTTCGTATTCTAGCTCATTTGTTAATCGACCTATTGTGAATACTTTTTCTATGTCAAATTGTGTGTCCATCTTTATGCCATGTACTCGTTAGACTTAAGCCATTTTCTTACGGTGTTTTTGTTGTTTTTGAAGACTTGCTCGTATTCCTGATGGTTACCTGCCCATACCTCCGTAGCCTCGCCATCTTCATCAAATTCAATGAGGATAAAGGTTCTATGAACGTTTATGTCAAAGAAATAGAATCCGTCAACATGCACACAGTCGGCGTCAGGTCTTAACTTCTTCAATTCGGCGTCAGATTTCCATTCATGGCCAACAACATCATGAATCAACTGGTTTATTGCCTATAGTATTCCATCCATGAACGGATTTTAAAACGAGAGCTTGGAGTACTTTTAAAACATATAATTCACATAAACCTCGATCAACCTCAGATGGTAATCTACGCCACCACTGGCTGGATCAGTTCGCTTAGTCGGATCGCTATGTGTTTCACTAATAGGCGTGTTGTAGCCAAATTGAGGCGTCCAGCGCAACACAAAATTTACCTTTTCCGTGGCTTTGAACTTACTTCCTATGGAAAAGTCAAAACCTATCATCCCATATTCAGTATTGTGCTCATAGGTTTCCTCCTCTACATTGGCTGGAACAAATCCCAACTCTGTCATCTGAATGGTCTTGGTCTCGAATCCTTCCGAAACACTCCTGTACCCAATATATAGGTCTACACCATATACCATCGTGAATGTTCTATTCGGCTTGAACCACTCCATTCCTCCGCGCACATCAATGATATAATCGTCTTTGCGCCCCAACTTAAAAACTACGGTCGAGTCTCCCGCAGCAATCAAAGTCGCATCTTCTAAATCCTCTTGATACCGATCCCGAATCTCATAATTCACCGAAAACCGAAGTTTGCGATTGATCTTGTTTTGTCGCTTGTAGTGTAGGGTGTAGCGCGGACTAGCATGATAGCCGTTCATGAGGAAAACCGCTACGGGAGTCAAGTTTGTTCCCAGCGTATTTCTCGTTTGTGGCAAGGTCTCATCGGGCGGCTCAAATTGCGCATTTGCCGAATGGCAGATCAATAGTAAAGCCAAAAGTACTAACTGTCGCATCATGCAACTAACATACGAAATTGACCACAATTCAACCCGAAATTATCTCATTGCTTGCGCCGATTTTGCCATCTTTGCCCAAAGTCCTCGATTATGCGCACGCTTATTTTCAATATCAAAGAAATTGTAGGAACCTATTCGCCTGATATCCACCTCGTAAAGGGGAAGGAGATGAAGAAATTGCCTTCCGTAAAAAATGCATGGATGCTTCTGGAAGGTGATTCGATAGTGGAAATTGGGACGGGGACGCCACCTGAACATGCCGATGAACGCGTGGATGCCAAACAAGGAATTGTATTTCCAACCTGGGTCGATTCGCATACGCACATGGTTTTTGCTGGCAATAGGGAAGGGGAGTTTGTCGATCGCATCAATGGGATGTCCTATGCCGAAATTGCCCAACGAGGTGGCGGAATCCTCAACTCGGCCGAGAAGCTGAGACGTGCGAGCGAAAATGAATTGATCGAAGCCGCCCTGCACCGTATTCAAGGTGTCATTAAAACGGGTACAGGTGTCATCGAAATTAAAAGTGGATATGGCCTAACCGTCGATGCCGAAATGAAGATGCTCCGCGTGGCCAATAAATTGAAGTCACTCCAGCCATTACCGATTAAAACCACGCTTTTGGGAGCCCACGCTTTGCCGCTCGAATTCAAGGATGATAAAGCAGGCTACCTGAAATTGGTGTGCGAAAAAATGATCCCGCAAGCTGCAAGTGAGGGCTTGGCCGAATACATCGATATTTTCTGCGAAGACGGCTATTTCGATGTCGACGATACCAACCGTGTGCTCGATGCAGGTGTAAAACACGGACTAAAACCCAAGACCCATGTCAATCAATTCAAGTCTATCGGTGGGGTGCAGGCGAGTGTTGACCACCATGCCATAAGCGTCGATCACCTTGAGGAATTGGAAGATGAGGATATTGATGCATTGTTAGGTAGTTCAACGATTCCGGTCGCTCTGCCGCTTTGTTCGCTGTTCTTGAGCATTCCGTACACACCCGCTCGCCGATTGATCCAAGCTGGTTTGCCTATAGCCATTGCATCCGATTACAACCCCGGTTCGTCTCCCTCCGGAAACATGAATTTGGCCGTTGCATTGGCATGTATTAAAATGAAATTAAATCCAGAAGAAGCCATCAACGCAGCAACGATCAACGGAGCGGCCTGCTTAGAATGGTCGCATTTGTACGGGGCCCTCAGTAAAGGTCGCAAAGCATCTTTTTTCATTGCCAACAATATTCCGTCGTACTCGTTTTTGCCCTATTCATTCGGCGAAAATCATATAAACGCGGTCTATATACATGGAAAAAAAGTGGTTTAGCCCCTTATTCACGCCCTTCTCTTCCAATTAGCAACGATTTATCCCTAAAGAATTGTGTGCCACGCTCTTACTCCTGAGCATCATCTAGCCGTTTTGAATCATCTTTTTTATCAGCGACAAGCGCAAATGCGTTGATATTCCTCGTATTCTTTCGCCTTCCTCTTAGTATTTGTACTTTTGCACCCGCAAAACGACAAGCTGTGATTACAACAAACAACATTTCGCTTCAATATGGCAAGCGTATTCTCTTCGATGAGGTAAACCTCAAGTTCGCTGGTGACAACTGTTACGGTGTTATTGGTGCCAATGGTGCCGGTAAATCTACCTTCCTCAAAATCCTTGCGGGCGAACTAGACGCCAACAAGGGCACAGTTACCCTGGAGCCAGGATGTAGAATGGCCGTTTTGAGCCAGGAACACGCCGCATTCGATAGTCATCAGGTCTTGCATACGGTTCTCATGGGACACAAGGAGTTGTGGAGAATCATGAGCGAGAAAGATGCGCTATACGCCAAAGCCGATTTTTCGGATGCCGATGGCATGAAGGCCTCGGAGCTTGAAGAACGTTTTGCCGAAATGGATGGCTGGAATGCCGAGTCGGATGCAGCCATGTTATTGAGCGGACTGGGAATAGAAGAAAGTCGGCACGATAAATTGCTGGAAGAACTTACCGGTTCTGAGAAGGTGAGAGTGTTGCTTGCCCAAGCTCTTTTCGGAAATCCAGATGTCCTTATCCTCGATGAGCCTACCAACGACTTGGATCTGAAAACGATCGAGTGGTTGGAAGATTTCTTGCTCAATTTCAAGAACACGGTGATCGTCGTTTCCCATGACCGTCACTTCTTGGATACTGTTTGTACACACATCGTTGATATCGACTTTTCTAAGATTCAGGTCTACACTGGTAACTACTCTTTTTGGTATCAGTCTAGCCAATTGGCCCTTCGTCAAAGACAAAATCAAAATAAAAAGGCCGACGAGAAGAAAAAAGAACTCCAAGACTTTATCATGCGCTTTAGCGCCAATGCTTCTAAATCGAAGCAAGCCACGTCACGTAAAAAATTGCTGGAGAAAATCAATGTGGATGATATCCAGCCTTCTGGCCGACGATACCCTGCGATCATCTTCCAGCAAAACAGAGAGGCCGGAGACCAAATCCTGCATATCAATGACCTCAGTAAAACGATTGGTGGTGAGTTGTTGTTTTCAAACTTCGATCTAAACGTTACCAAAGGAGATAAAATAGCCTTGTTGAGTGACAACAGTTTGGCCACTACCGCACTATACCAAATTCTAGCGGGAGAGATTCAGCCAGATTCTGGAACGTTTGAGTACGGACAAACCATCACACCAGCGCATCTGCCGACCAACAACGATCCTTATTTTCAGTCTGATCTAAACCTAATAGATTGGCTACGTCAGTACTCCGAAAACAAGGATGAAGTTTATATCCGTGGATTCTTGGGCAAGATGCTGTTCTCTGGAGAGGAGACATTTAAACAATGCAACGTGCTATCTGGAGGTGAAAAAGTAAGGTGTATGCTCTCGCGTACGATGTTAGTAGGAGGAAATATCCTTATGCTCGACGAACCAACCAATCACTTGGATCTTGAGTCCATCACGGCCTTCAACAACTCCTTGATCGACTTTCCTGGTACCGTGATTTTCACTTGTCATGACCACGAGTTCACGCAAACCGTCGCCACAAGAATTGTAGAATTGCTACCACACGGTTACATCGATAAACTCATGCCATACGACGAGTATATCCACAGCGAACAAGTGCAAGCCCAAAGAGAGGGAATCTTGGCTTAGATTCTCGTTTTAACATTTGGCGCTAGGCCTAAAAAATAAACGCCCCTAATTTGAATTCGATCAAGTTAGGGGCGTTGCCATTGGTAGTTTAATTCTATTTTATCGGACTAATCTTAACCACCTTTTCGGTCAGCCTCAATTCGTCGTTTCCGATAGAGAGTAAATAATACCCCTCAGCTTGTCCGGCAAAGTCAATTGTCAATCGGTCACTATTACAAGTTCCCGACATGACTACTTTGTGCTGAACGTCCCGAACTTCATAGCTAATGTTCTTGTTCTGAAGAAGTGCAGGTAAGTCTACCGTCAATATTCTTGGAGTAGGGTTGGGGCCTAAGACCAGACTAGGGAGCTCAGGCGCATTGCCAGTACTCACATTGCCGTCGCTTTGGTTGATATACAAGTTCAATGTACTGTTGTCACCATTGTTCTGTACGACCAACAACCCCGAACGACTGGCATCTGGATTGGACGCTATGGCTAAGTCAACTACACCAAAATTGGCACCAGATTCGTCGCCGGTTAACTCGACCCACGACGGACTGGAAAGAACCTGCCAATTGATGACTCCAGCCCCAAGATTTCCTACCGCAAACTGCACCAACTGCGCGTCGTTGTTTAGTAGCAGCGTATCGGTTGACAAGATCATCAAACCCGTCGCTTCATTCGGAAAGTCGATGACTACATCTTCGGTGTCAGGATCGTCGTCCATCTCCGTGATAATAATGCCATCTAGTCCGTCTTCAGAGAAGTCTGGAATAATAACTTGTGTTATTCCCTGTCCAATTGGAATTTGGGTAACTGTAGCTTCGAAATAACCATTCGCATCATCGAAAATCTTCACTTTCACATCGTAATTAGTCGAAGTGCCATCGTTGCTTATGAAGAGGCCGTCAGGTTGGTTTTGCAGACTAATCGACTGATCGATGTCTAGGTCCAAACTGGTAATGTCAAAATAGTACTCATCTCCATCCACGAAAGTCGTCACCTCAGCACGCAATTCGGCCGCCAGACCCGATTGATTGATATAACTTAACTCAGTTCCAGCGACATCAATCTTGTCAGACTGACCTGCTGTCGTGCCATAGCGGTGATAGATGATCGTGGTTTCATCAGCAACCATTCCTCCAGTAAAGTAATCGTCGTTTGCTTCCGTGGTTACCAATGAATAGCCGCCCGTTGGCAACAAGAACTGAGAGATCGCTTGAGGTGATCCTCCGTAATTTAGCCATGGCTTGGAATCGGGAATGGTGTTCGTTACGTTCGTGCCATCAACCATGACTGAACCGCCACCACCATCGATTTGAAAGGCTTCCGCTTCCAGACAAAACAGACGAACAAATTCACCGTCACGCTCTTCTTCCGTTTCCTGTTCTTCTTCGTGCGTGCTGAGTAATTCTTCTTCTGAAATGGCACCAGCTATTAATTGAGGAGCATATATCGCCTGGGTATGCATTAGCGACATACCATAAATATAAGGAGGAGTAGTTTCGGTGCCGAATTCAATCGTGTAGTTGGAGTAGTCTGCGTCAAAAGAAATTTCGAATCGAGGAGCATAACTCCCTGTGGCGTTGGGATCGTATATGTACAAATAATAGGTATTCATGACATTAGATGGTATCATGGCATAAGGAAATACGGCATGACCAAATAGACCATTGGAAAGATGGAGGTCAAAGGCGACAATGGGCACTTCAGCATTTGGGGTAATGAAGGCGTCGAGCAATGTATTCAGTATATCATGCGGCTCCTGGTCATTTACCGCCGCATTTAGCGTGGTATATTCTTGACTGGATTGAGCTGCCATACCCTGATTTGCCGCGCTTATCACCGTATAATTATTTCCCCAATTGTAAATCTCCTCCAAAGGAAACTCCTGATTGCCATAATTGAACTTTTCATTCAAGAGATCCGGAAATTGCCATGAGGCACCAGCATTGGCGGCCATTCCAAAGCAGGCTCCCTCAAAATCAACCGCCCTGTGCATTTTCCAAGCGTTAAATGCTGATGGTCGCATAACAGGATAGTCAAATGGAATTCCTTGAAAATTGATGTTGAAATAACATGATTGCGTAGACATCACACTCACGAAATCTACCCAGCCTGGATAACTCGAAGGTTGAAACAAGTAGCCCGGATATATTTGAGGGAATGGATAGTCGCCATATTGAGCCCAATACGGATCGGTATTGTAAAGATTCGGCCACAATGACCAGTCGTAGTTCCAAAGCACTTCACTCTCATTATCAAAGGCGTAACCGTCAACTTGAAGATCAAAATCGGTTCCTATCGACATATCAGCATACCCATGAACAACGTAGTTTTCATCCGTATAATAGCCCACAATGTGATTCGAATCGTTGATATCCATCATATGTAACTCAGTCGATCCTGGAACGAGCTTTTCCCAACTTTCCCATGCCTCAGGATTGGTGAAATCGTATATATGGCAATTGTCTGAAAGTATGAAGTCAAGTACAGCCAATCCATTGTTATTAGCTCCCATAAGTCGCGTTTTATGCGTCGCTGGGCTTTCAGGATCGGGAAGATCAACAGAATCTGTATAACCAAAATCTGGGTGATAACGAAAGCTGTAATAATTGGCCCCATCTATGTAATATCCTGTAATTCGGCCCGAGTTGTCTATACTATGACCACCGTATGTAGGCGCTGGAGAACCGTCTATAAAAACACTCTCAACATCCAATCCTGTTTCGCTATTCCAAATAAATACGCGTCTGTTGGCCCCATTCTTCAGATCCCCAGAAATCCATAAATCATCGTTTATATCATTGGCAGAGGTAAAATCAAAGCCATCCAAATCTGGAATATCCGTATATGTTCCATCGGCTGGATTGTAGATGAACACATGTCGATCATTGGTAAGTCCGGTCGAACTGTAGTGACCTACAATCATGTCATTGTTGTTGATTCCTCCAAACCACGTATGAAATCCGCTAATGTTCAAAGTCAGTATTTCTTCGTCCAATTTGAAGAATGCCGAAGTATAACCTTCCTCGTTCACCGAATAGCCCACTATGTGGTCGGCATTGTTAATCCCGGTGACATAGGTTGAAACGGCACCCGGAATATCAATCGTAAATTGTGCGTAAGAAGAGGTCGTTAGGATCAGCCCAAGGGCAAAAACGATAAGTCGTGAAAGTGAATTCTGCATGTCTGGTCAATTAAGTTTCTCAACCTATAAATATAATTCTTGCAGAAGTTTTTTTTCCTACCCTATGGGGTGGTTTTCGGAATACATAGGGCTACAGACCTAGAATTCTCCCAACCATACTCAAGGCGGGCCAAGCCGGAGCACCTTCGTAACATGGCGGACAGCCAGCATACATAATCATGCAGTCAGTAAAATCGGTAATCATGTGCAACACCAAACCAATCCCGGCAATTCGATAGGGTTTCTTGAGAAAGAGCATAAGCACATACACAACCATAGCATAAGGAGTATGCAAATAATGAAATCCAACACTGCATCGATTCTCTTGAAAAATAGGATCGGCCAGCAGGTGGTCGAGATCTACCAGCATCGTCGCCAACAGTATGAAGTAAGCCTTTTTCCATTCACTCTTAAAGAAAATCAAAGCGATGAAGAGGGGCAAGCCGAGATGTGAGAAGTAGTGGATGAAGAATTGCATGCTGAATAATATGGTTATGCCGACTTAAGTCGAATGGGTATCCAAACTTCCTCTTTAGAATCCGGATCATCTCGCCTATACGAGTCGTCCAACAATTCAAAGTGCTCACGGTGGTCTAGCTCATACTCTGAAGCGGGCATCCATTCCGTCAGTATCTGTTGCATAAAAGGTCCAAAGCCCTGTGGCAAGCCCTGGTATAGGAAAACGGCGTACAATCCACCTTCAAGTATATAGGGTTTTAGCCCTTCGGGCAAATGCTCATGCGTCGTGACTTCAACGGCAGCCCATTTCGTAAATTTAGTGGTCGGATTAAAGTGAGCGAAGTATAATTCATGGTCGTACACCTGCATTGAGTACAGTACCTTACCTGAAACATCTTGGATTTTTTTACGCTGCTTCTGAAAACCATTCCACAGCTCAAAAGTTCGGTTCTCCACCAAAGACATTTGCATGCATTGCCCAGCAAGAAAAGTACGTTTCAACTGGTGAATTCGAGGGTTTAACAGGTTGGTATTCATGCTACAGGATCAGTCACAATCTATTTGATTTTCTTCTTTTCTGAACAGGTTCTTGAAGCCACAGTAAAACTCATCCATGGAGTTAAACTCCTCCTTGTACAAGAATCCCACGCCTTGGTTGTAGGCCGCATCACTAGTGCTCAATGTTTGGAAATCATTCGATTCGTTATATACGACAAGCCTTATTTTTCCGTCGACCGTTATCTTGTATTCTACCTGCAAGTCGCCTATCAATCCACTCGAGTTTTGATTGGCCTCGTTACCATTCGACACACCGAAGTTTCCACTCAATAACAAGCGTTCATTAAAAAGCTGGGTCGACAAGGCGACAGCAATTTCTTCGTTCGAAATATCATCTCCTGGCCTGTAGTTAAAACCTATGTCGAAGTCGCTCGAAATTTGGGACAACCAGTTGCTAAGCTGACTAGAAATCAACTCACTTGAGTTTTCCGCAACCGCTCCTCCTGTATATTTTGTGGAGTTCGAAGCCACGTTGGGAGGGGAGACGAAAGATCGTAAAACCAGCAGTGCAAATGCTTGTCTGTTCCGTTCCTCCTCGGTGCTTATGGCCGCACTCAAGCGCGACTTGGTAATCTCATCAGCACTCGGTACGTTGATATCGAACGTAATTCCTGGATTCATCAATTTACCATCCAAGTTCATGATCAATTCCACAGGAACTCTGCTCGTGTATTGTCCGGTTGTTCCACCTAGTATCGTCTGCAAGGTTGTTGTGAGTTCGTAGGCCGTTTCCAAGTTTATATCGGCACTCAGCGGATCTCCATACCAAGCAATTGTACCACCTGGTTTTACCGTAAACTCTTTGTTTATGAGGTTCTTCAAAGTGAAGAGGTAGGAGCCCTGAACGATTTCCATCAGTCCGTACATGTGAAAATCACCAACTGGCGTAATTTCCATGCTCAAGTGTCCCTGCGCTCGTCCGGCCATCACATCGCCTACCGCTTCGTCAAAAATCAATTTGAAGTCGGCCTCCGGCAATACGTCTAGCTCCAAATTCATGCTTATCCCTGTCAGGTCCACTTTCTCCTGTTCAGGCGTAGCATTTGGATCGAAAAAGACGATAAAATCCTCAAATGTCACGTCTTCACTACCACTTAACGGAAGGGATAGGTTGGTGCCTCGCCCAACTTCAGCACTAACGTCAATTTCAAGATTGTCGAGATAGCCGAATATATTGACATATCCCTGGGCATATGCCTGACCATAGTACAGGTCGTTTTGATACTCTGTAGTGTTCAAACAAAGAAACTGTTCTTCTTCAATGTCCAGGTAAACGTCGAAGTTCCATGCCTCGAAGTTTTCGTGCAAGATGGTCCCGATCACATAGCCTGTATTGCCTTTCTCATCTCGAATTCGGATATTATCGAGGGTGATCATATCAGGGTAGACGCCTGCACTTTCTTTGATGAAATAGGTCGTATTCAAATAGTCCACATGCACACTTACATCCTCAAAGTCCATCCCGCCATTCAATTCAGGTGCTTCAGGTCGGCCCGTGAGCTCGATATTGCCCGAAAGCGTTCCCGTGATGTCTGAAATCCCCTCGCTTACGAAGGAGTTAATAAAGGCCAAGTTGAGGTGGTTGAGTTGAAGGTTCATATTGAGGGGCGACACTTCATCGGACGGACTATACCATCCACCAAAGCTCACTTCATTTTTATCGAGACGGGACAACTCACCAGCCATCATCATACGATTATTGACAACGTCATAGGTACTCTCTAAGCAGATGTCGCCGATTTCGTATCCGTTCACAACAAAATTCAACCCGATGAGATCTGCACTCAGGAGTTTTTTGTTGTAGGCATCGCGCAAATTCGCCTCTCCAGTAACACTTCCCTGAAGTTGCAATCCAGTTCCTTTTAGGAAAGGATTGAAATTCGACATTTCAAAGGCGTGCAACTCGACGTTGAGCCAAGGTTTAGGGTGTTCCACAATAATTCCGCTCACTCCTATGCGCTGCAGGTCATTGACGATGTTGAAGTCGTAAAACTGGAAACGCGTACTATCGATTTGAACCCGAGCATTGGGATCAAAGACCCATTGTTGGTCCTGCAAAGTGACGGCGGCCGAATTGAAAACCAAATCAAAATTCTCGTTACCCCGCACAGTGAGCTGTGTATTGATATCGCCTCGGTGACCATCCAATTCGTTTTCCCACGAAAGGGCAGTATAGATCGTGTCCTGCTCTGTTCGCCCATCCAAAGCGAAATTGTTGAAGGACAGACTGTCGTTCACAAAGAAATAGTCTGATAATGTCGTAAAATAAATGGCCGAATCTTGCCTCCGCGCATCCACCGTTAATCCTTCCATCCTAAAGTCCGTGTAGGAAATAGCATCGGACACGATAATCGCCGTAAACTTGTTGGCTTTGTCATCAATGGACATATTGAGCGTCGTTCCGTCTGAAACATCTAGCTCCGGAATGAAAAACTCGTTGATTATACTGAAATCGTGAATCTTCGCGCTCATCACGAATTTTTCAGCATGTGGATTGTCCTTTCCTTCGTTTTCTATCGATGGAATTAATTCAGACAAGATTTCCATCATGGTCAATGACAAGGTTTCGAATTTAAATTCTCCAGCTATGCGACCATCTACCAAGGAGGACTCAACAGTAATTTCTTGCCCTTCGGGAATCTTGTGGGCCGTAAGAGAAATTTCCTCAACCCTACATTCCTGATCCATGGAACAATATTCGATTTCGCTGAGCTTTACGGAGCCTTCTAGTGTTTGCAGACTGTTTCCAGTCGCGTCTGCTGAGATATAAAGGCTCAAACTAGAGTAGGCCACATCGTAAAAGTGAAGGTCGACCAAATCAATGTTGGCAATATCTGCATCAAAACTAAACGTGGGATTTTTTTTGGACAAATCAACTTTTCCGCTGAAGTCGGCAAATAGATTCTCATCCGAAATTTTCAAGTCACCATTAAAAAACTTGTCGGCAAAAACACCCTTGATTTTAATGTTTTGATACCTATAATCATTTAATTCGATATCGTTGATTCGACCATCGATGTTGGCCTTGAGATCATCTAGGTTTAATCCAGAACCTTCAACTTTCAATTGAGCTGTAATAGGTCCCATGGCATCATTCAACACAAATCGACCGAGGTCAAAATGATCCATGTTGAGCTTCCCTTTGTACGAATAGGTGTCGTCATCTTCACTCAAAGTAATATCTGACGTTACCGAACCTATGGCAGTCTGCAAAGTGCCAAAAGCTGTGAAATCGTTGATGAAACCAGTATAATTCCCTTCAAAGCGCATTTGACCCAGTCGCGAAAAGGCTTCAGGCGTTTGAATAAAATCACCTTTCTCAAAAGGAGGGGCGGGGATTCTTTCCAACTCCTTTTTATTGGACACAAGTTCGTTTACGTTGAGCGTTATAAATGTATTTTCAAAGTCAGGCAATCCATCCATCCTGAAATCACCTTTGAACCACGTGTTTTCATCTAGCTTGATAAAAATATCTTTCGAGCGCAAGTTCGATACACGACCAGAGATTCTCCCGTCGATAAAAATCTCCTTATTGATAAATCCGAGCTCATTGGCAAAGTAGCGTAACTCTTTCATGTTGAGTTTCGAATTTACCAGGTCGTGATCCATTTTTACTTTCGTATTGAACTCAAGAAAATCCCCAATCGTGGAATATTTGAAGGCTATTTGTCCGTTTAATTCAGCTTCGGCCGTAGAAAGATGCGCATCTTGAAGAAGTATAATGTTGTTGCTCATACTTGCAGCGCCAGAAAGTGAATGCAATTCCATTCCACATTTGTCCCGACCTTCCGCTTGAGCAATGTTTACATGCAATGAATCACCCAAAAGCTCTAGGTCGTTCAGATTAACGTTGATCCGATCAATACTCAAGTCGCCGTACTGCATCAATCCAGGGAAAGTGCCTAGGTGCGGATCGTCGAATATAAATTTCCCGTTGTGGATCGTCAAGTTCTCAACGGTCATAAAAAAAGGTGCACTTTCGGTCGTGTCGGGTACTTCAGGACTGAAATAGTCTATGATAAACTGCAAGTTGAGGGAAGAGTCAAGTTCATTTGCGCGCAGCGCGAAGCATGGATCATAAAGATGAATAGTCCCTAAATCCACTTGTCCAGATTCTTTGTTAAACGCAATCCCGTCCAATTCCAAGCGATGTACATAGCCCAAAGTATCGCCCTTTTGATCGGCCATGTACACATCCTCCAATACGAGCGTGTGCAGGAATTCAAAGTCAATACGGGAAAGAGAAATGGTCGTATTCAGCTCCTCACTCAGGTAATCAGCTACTTTTCCGGTTAACCAAGTTTGGACATTTGAGTTTTGAAGCAGCAATAAGAGCACGACAATGAGGCCAACCAAGGTCAGCAACAAGTAGCCAATTATCTTTAAGATTCGCTTCATTAAATTCGAACGCAAATTAGTGAGAGCAAGTGGGTCAATCCATATAAATAACGCTAATTTTACGCGCTCATTAGTGAAAACTTCGTGCCACAATTTACCGACATAATTTCTGAGCCTTCTCCAGGTGTGTACATACTGGCTATTGAAAGCTCGTGCGATGATACCTCTGCCGCCGTTTTGCTAAATAGAAAGGCGCTGTCCAATGTTGTCGCTTCCCAAAAGATTCACGAAGAATTTGGCGGCGTTGTGCCAGAATTGGCTAGTCGAGCGCATCAAGTAAATATTGTTCCCGTTGTAGATGCAGCCATTAAAAAGGCTGGAATTACCATGGATGATCTCGGTGCAATCGCGTATACGAGCGGACCGGGACTCTTAGGGTCTCTTTTAGTGGGAACTTCATTTGCCAAATCATTGGCCTATGCCAAGTCTATCCCACTCATAGAAGTCAACCACATGAAGGCGCATATCCTGGCGCACTTTATTGAGAATGCCGACGATGAGTACCCCGAATTTCCTTTTCTCTGTCTGACCGTCTCGGGCGGACATACCCAAATCGTCAAAATTACGGCTCCAGATGAAATGGTCATTCTGAGCGAAACCATCGACGATGCTGCTGGAGAAGCTTTTGACAAAATCGCTAAGATTATGGGCTTGGGGTACCCCGGCGGGCCAGTGGTGGATAAGCTAGCGCAAATGGGTGATCCTCGTTCGATCGAATTTCCAATTTCAAATCTGCCCGATGATCAATTTAGCTTTAGCGGATTGAAAACAAGTGTCCTGTACTTCTTGCAGAAAAAAATAGACGAGAATCCAGATTATATTGAAGAGAATAAAGCCGATCTGTGTGCGTCGGTACAATACACTATTGTGCAGACATTGATTCGCAAACTTGAAAAAGTGGCGAAAAGGGAAGGGGTCAAAACCCTGGTTGTCGCTGGGGGCGTGTCGGCCAATAGCGAATTACGACGTGAGCTTTTCGACTTAGGTCGTCGGCATGGGTGGTCTACCTTCGTTCCTGAGTTTCAATATTGTACTGACAATGCCGCCATGATTGGGTTAGCCGGATATGTACAATACATGATCGGTGCGCGCGCTCAATTAAATAGCGTTGCAACAGCACGAATAGAATGGGGAAAGGAGGATAAGGATTAAGACGCCGTAACGGTGTTCCCAACGTATTCACGAAGAGGCTGCCAATACGTTTTCATCCAATTGTCAGTAAGCCATCCATCACAACTAGATGGAACTCCTATGTGATTGAATTTAATGCGACACCCAATTTCACTTTTTTCGATGTCTATGTCTACGATAGAGAAGTGATGTTTTGGAAACTTCTTGTGCTGCCAAGCAACAACAATTCGTTTGTTCTTAACCAACTCGAGGATTGTGCCGACCGTTCGCCCGTTGCATGCATTAAATGCACCGCCAACAGTTGGATTGATCTCAGCTTTCATGCCGGTAAACGCGGTATGATCACTCTCGTCAAGGAAAATTTTATAAATGTCAGTCGGATTGGCTTTGAGCTCAATCACCTGAAATATGTTCTCTGTTTGTATCTTCATGGACCGCAAGATTAATACGTGATTTAACCTTCGTTATTTCTTCAAACGTTAGGTGAAGGTAAAAGATTTCCCGGCTGGTAGTCTTCTTTTCAACAATATTTCTTTCCACAAAATCGAGTTTGCAAGTAGAAATTCGAGGAGATTGACGCTGATAATTATCTGTCCAAGCTCCTGACTTAAGTCATGAAAAGTATGCCGAAAAGGCTGTATAACAACCCGTTGAGGATTGAAGGCAGACGAATTTGATTTGATCAGATTCTCCATTCGAATCGTATTTGCTCGATTGAAATAATGTCAAGAAGTATTCCTGCGGGTGCAATTTTTCTTTTTGAGGGCAATACATGCAAATGCCAGAACCATTTCCGAATAGTCAGGTCAAAATTCCTTCCTTGGAGAAAGCACGCCTTTTATACATGTTTGTTAGAGGAAATAGGACAAATCATTACATTCGCTGACCTATTAAAACCAATTGAAATGAAAACCACATCTATTGTAACGCTCGCCGCACTGATGCTCGTGGCCTGCGGAGAACCAGAAAAAATGGAAGAGCCAGTTGTAGATAACGGTCCGAACCTGACCTATCCGGAGACGCGGAAGGTTGATCAAACCGACGACTATTTTGGGACTGCCGTCACAGACGAATACCGTTGGCTTGAGAATGATACCGCGCCAGATGTTGAGCAATGGGTCAAAGATCAAAACAAGGTGACTTTCGATTATTTGCACCAGCTTGCAGGACGTGATAAGATCAAAGCACGCTACTCTGAGTTGTTCGATTACGAAAAAGTAAGCTCTCCTTACAAGGTCGGCGACAATTACTTCTTTTACAAGAACAGCGGTCTGCAAAACCAAAGCGTGATTTACAAGCAACGCGGACTAGACGGCGAGCCAGAGGTGTTTATTGATCCAAATGCACTTTCGGCAGATGGTACAATCACTGTTGATTTAGCCGGAGCGTCGGATGACGACAAATACATGGCGATCACCCAACATGAGGCCGGAAGTGACTGGACTCAGATTCGCGTGATGAATATTGAAACGGGCAAGGAAACTGGAGACACGCTGCGATGGGTTAAATTCGGTGGAGCCGCATGGCACAATGACGGGTTCTTCTATAGCAGGTATCCAAAACCAGCAGCCGGACAAGAGTTTAGTGCTACGAATGAAGATCACCAAGTCTATTATCACAAGTTGGGAGATCCTCAATCGAAGGATCAGTTGATCTACAGAAATGCAGAGAATCTTAATCTTTATCACTGGTGCAGTGTCACGGAGGACAACGCTTATCTCATTCTGTATGCCGCTGCAGGAACGGATGGCTATGAGTGCTACTTCAAAGATTTGAGCAAGCCAGGCTGGGAGTTTACTCCACTGTTCACTGGTTTTTCTAACAAGAGTTCGGTCTTGCATCACCAAGATGGAAGGTTTTTAGTGCAGACTGATATTGACGCTCCAAAATACCGAGTTGTTTCTATCGATCCGAAGAACACTGCAAAAGACGCTTGGATTGAGGTGATACCACAAAAAGAGCACTTATTGGAAGGTGCGAGTACAGGTGGAGGAAAGCTATTTGCTACCTATTTGGAAAATGCCTCGAACCGTGTGTACAAAATGAACATGGATGGATCTGGTGTTGAAGAGGTGAAGCTGCCGGACAATACGGGATCGGCTGGTGGCTTTGGTGCGAAGATGGAAGATAAAACCTTGTACTACACGTTTACGTCTTTCACCTATCCTTCAACTATTTACATGTATGATATTGAGTCAGGCGAATCTACTGTATTCAACAGACCAAACGTCAAGTTCAAGCCAGAAGACTACGAGTCAAAGCAAGTCTTCTACAAGTCCAAAGATGGAACAGAAGTGCCGATGTTCATCGTGCACAAAAAAGGGCTTGAACTGGATGGAAACAATCCGACGCTTTTATACGGATATGGTGGATTTAACGTGAGCTTGACGCCATACTTCAGTACGTCAAACATCATACTCCTCGAAAATGGGGGTGTATATGCCGTTGCCAACCTACGTGGTGGTGGCGAGTTTGGTGAAGATTGGCATAAAGGTGGAATGTTGGCCGACAAGCAAAATGTGTTTGACGACTTCATTGCCGCCGCTGAAACCTTGATAAACAAAGGATACACGTCTTCAGACAAACTAGCTATCGCCGGTGGATCCAATGGAGGTCTCTTGGTAGGTGCTTGCATGGCCCAACGACCTGAATTGTTCAAGGTTGCTTTCCCTGCAGTAGGCGTTATGGACATGCTTAGATATCATCGTTTTACCGTTGGTGGGGCATGGATTCCGGAGTTTGGTTGTGCAGATAGCAGCAAAGTTCAGTTTGACTACTTGCACGCTTACTCGCCGCTTCACAACTTGAAAGAAGGGGTGGATTATCCAGCAACTATGGTAACAACAGCCGATCACGACGACCGTGTTGTTCCAGCTCACTCATTCAAATTTGCCGCGAGACTACAAGCTTGCCACAGTGGTTCTGATCCTGTTATTATTCGAATCCAGGAAAAAGCTGGTCACGGTGCAGGAAAGCCTACCGCAGTTACGATTGAAGAACAAGCCGATAAATGGGCGTTTATGTTCAACAATATGGGAGTTGAATTGAAGTAAGAAGAAATTACTTTGTAGGAAAGGGGGGGCGAGAGTTCACCCTTTTTTATGTCCCCGCCGGATACACTTTGAGCTCCTGGCCAGGTCGAATGTTCTCGTCTATGTCATTCCATCGCATAATATCCTCTGCTGACACTCCTGGGAATTTACGGGAGATGAGCCACAGACTTTCGCCCGATTTAACGGTATACGTTTCATAGGCGCCTGTTCTTGGTACAGAGGTCTTTGGCTTTTCGGGTGCGGCGGGAACTTCCTTTCGCGCGACAATCGCTTCGTTTTTCTTGCCGTAAATAATTAGGTCTTGTCCCACATAGATCATATCTCCACGCAAGTCATTCCACGCGCGTACTTCAGAAACACGGACGCCAAATTTACTAGCTATTGATCCGAGCACATCCCCCGGTCGTACGGTATAGTTAATTTCGTCGTACGTGCCAGCTGGCGGGACTCCTGAGGTCAGTTGTTTGGTTTCTTTTTCCTTGGCGGCGGCTAAGTCCTCAGCGCGCTGTTGCTCCCAAGAATATAGTGAATCACCCAACGCGTCTATAATCAGGACGTCGTTCTGCTTGATGATAAATGGCACCCCTCGGTACATGCCTGGAACTACACTTCCTGTGTATACTTCGTTCATGCCCTCAAGTTCGGCCCTACTGCTCTTGCAGAAATGAACCAGTGCATCCATGCTAATATCCTCCTTGAAAACATAATTCTGATACTGGTTCAATAAAGCGATATAGTCAAATAAAGCATTGTCGGTCTGCAAAGACTTGAAAAGCCTTGAAGTCGTATAAAAAGCCTCCAATCTGGCCTTCGAACTAGGAGTGAGGACTTCATAAAAACTGACTCCCTTGTCGGTCGCTTCTCGGACATAACTCTCAACAAGCGCTACACTTCCCATAAAAGCGACGAGTATTTTCTGCTTGTCTCCTTGGTACTTCTTTTCGAGGAAGGATAAATGAACCAATGCCGCATCCGTACTCAAGTCGGCAGCATTTCGCTCGTCTATTTTTCCGTCTACGCGACATTTGTATTTGCGTGCTGTTACAAATTCCAATTGCCACAATCCGCTTTTCGTTCCGTTGACATACCCCGCATTTAATCCGCTGAGAACAACTGGCAGGTACTTGTAATCGTCATGCAATCCGAGCGAACTCAATTTCTGTTGAAAGAGGGGGAAGTAGAGATCCGAAAGTGCTTTGAGATGAATGAACTTGTCGCAATCGGCATTCAACCAGAGGTCGGTGAGGTAGTCGGAATAATGAAGTGGAGTGGGGAT
This sequence comes from Flavobacteriales bacterium, assembly GCA_015665315.1. GTDB lineage: Bacteria > Bacteroidota > Bacteroidia > Flavobacteriales_D > Sanyastnellaceae > JADFAK01. The sequence continues at coordinate 34,824 of JADFAK010000001.1, forward strand.
GTGCAGACCGAAATCCGTCGTTGTCTTGATCGAATCAGCGAGTTGGAATTTAGGCGGACATTGCTCTTGGGCGAAATACTGCGGGTATTCTTTTTCGAACGAGGTGCACAACCATTGAGTGGTAGAAACATCCGTACATCGTAGCAGAAAATCGAGATCTTCGACCTTTTGTGCGTTCAATGCTGTGCCATAAAGGCAAATGAATAGGACAAGCAACTGCTTCATACCCCAAAATTAAGGCTAAGCCCAGCAGTTCGTCCTTTCTCCACGAAAAGTTTTAAACCTTCTTAGTTGGCAAAATGAGCAGTCAGGAAATCCAGCGTAATCCGGTAAGCTTCTTTGGCCGAGAACTTGTCATATTTTGGATTGCTCGGATTGGCAAATGCGTGCTCAGCTTCAAAAACCGTGATGTCTATGCCTAAATCAAGCGCTCGCATATTCTGCTCAAACATAGAGACGATTTCCGCCGTGATCCATCCATCTTTGGAAGCGAAAATGCCAAGAACATCAGTATTCAGCATTGCTAGTCGGTCAACATCTTTCTCTGGCATCCCATAATACATCACACATCCCGCAGCCTGTTCACCCAATTCAATGGACGCCTGTAGTGACCATCCACCACCAAAACACCAACCGATGGTCGCAATTTGAACATTCGGACCAGCATATTCCATGGCGCCATGCACGATAGACATTATCCTTTTTTCGTCGGCACCCTGCATATATTTCGAGGCATCTTCCCTCGTTGTGGCCACTTTCCCGTCATACAAATCCAAGCAAATCACAGTGACATTATCCAGGTCATTTTTTAACTGATCACCAGTCTGCCGGATATAATCGTTCAATCCCCACCATTCATGCAAGACGAATAAATAGTTGTTTGTCGGCCGATCAGCACGAATGATATACCCTCGTCCATCCTTTCCATCTTTCGTCGGAAAATTGAAATCGGCTCCCTCAAGCTTGAAATCAAATGAAACGGGCAAGTCGTGGGCAGTTTGAAACTCCCTATTTGAAGCCAGCGCTGCGAATTCTCCAGTAGGCGTACTATCACAACACGTTTGAGCGACAAGCGCAAATGGAGCTAGCAGTAAAAAGAAGAGAAGGGAATTTTTCATTTTCGTTGTTTGCTACTAAGGTAGGGATAGAAAGAGAATGTTTTGTAGATTCCAAAATCAAGCACATAGAGTGCCTGTTGACCTACGTCAAACATAGAAATACTACTACAAGTTTAGCCTAGGTTCCTAAGTAAATTGCGTACAAATCTCATTTATGAAAGGTATTGTAATTACTCAGTTCTTAGAAATGGTTGAAGAAACCCATGGGATGGAACTGGCCGATAAATTATTGAGTTCGAACGGTTTGAGTACCAATGGAGGCTATACCTCTGTGGGCACCTATCCTCATCAAGATGCAGCGATATTAATGGCCGCTTTTGGTAAAGAACAGAAGAAGCCCGCTTCAACCGTGCTCTTGGAGTATGGGAAGTTTTTATTTGGGAGATTTGTTCAGAACTACGCGTCTTTCTTCTACGATGGTCAGGAGATGTTTAGCTTTCTTGAAAGTGTGGAAACAGTCATTCACCCACAAGTGCTAAAGCTCTATCCCGATGCCCAGCTTCCCAAATTCGAGACGGAGATCCTATCGGATCGGAAACTCAAGATGATTTATTTGTCTGAACGGAGAATGAGCCCTTTTGCGCACGGATTGATTCTCGGGTGTGCCGATTATTTTGGCATAGGCATTGGGATTCAAGAGCGGGATTTGGATGACGGAAAAAAAGTTGAATTTATCATTACAAAAATCGATTGATGGATATTGCTGTTCTACAGAGAATGTTGGAACGAGAACGAAGTGCTCGCAAGGAAGCAGAACGCCTCTTGGAAGAGAAAGCCGAGGCCCTTTACAATGCCAATTTGCGCATGCTCAAGCAAAATGCATCACTCGAATCGGATATCGACAAGCGAACTGCAGAACTACAAAAAGCAATTCGAGAGACCAACTTGGCCAAAGAAGCAGAGAATGAGTTTTTGTCCAAAATGAGTCACGAAATTCGCACCCCTATGAATGCCATCATCGGTATGACGCACTTGATGTTTGACACGGTGATGTCTACCGAACAGCGCGAATATATCGATTCGATACACTACTCCGCCAATTTGCTCAAAGGACTGATATCAGATGTGTTGGATTTAAGTAAAATCGAATCTGGAACATTGAACTTTCATGCCCGCAATATGAACATCCGGGAAATTTTGAAGGCGATTCAGCAGACCTTTGTATTCACCTTGAAAGGGAAGCCGGTGCAAGTTTTATTGAGCGTCGACGAACGTTTGCCTCAGGTATTAAGTGGAGACGACGTGATACTGAATCAAATTCTCATGAATCTCGTGGGCAATGCATCGAAATTCACAGAACAAGGTTTTATCGAAATAACGGCAACTAAAATCAAAGAGTTGGAACATGGGGCGATCCTCGTGGAAATCGGCGTAAGGGATTCGGGGATTGGGATACCGGCCGACAAGCTGGCTTCGATTTTTGATAAATTTTCCCAAGCGGCAAGTGATGTGAGTTTCAAATACGGCGGGACTGGATTGGGGCTGGCAATTACCAAGCAATTGGTGGAGTTATATGAAGGGACGATTGACGTATCAAGCACGCCCAATGAGGGAACAAATTTCCGCGTAAGACTGCCATTTCACATTGCTTCTAACGAATCGACGTCGAGCAAAGAGAACAAAACCCTTCAGGAAACACCCCTTCACGCGGGCAAGCTATTGGTCGTTGAAGACAATCCATTGAATCAGAAATACCTAGGTAAGCTATTGGACAAGTGGGGCTTGGAATTCGACATTGCCAACAATGGCCTTGAAAGTGTTGAGCTGGCTCGTCAGAGATCATACGATTTAATTCTGATGGATATCCAAATGCCTGAAATGAACGGACACAAGGCCACGATTCATATTCGAAATATTGAAAAGTATAGGGATACTCCCATTATTGGATTGTCGGCTTTCGCCTTTGAACAGGATGTCCAAAAATCGATTGAATCGGGCATGAACGACCATTTGTCAAAACCCTTTTCGCCAACGCAACTTCGAGATAAATTGGTAACACATCTCAGTAAAATGACGGAGGTAGACCAAACATCCCTGACTGAGTTCGTTTTCAATCCCAAATTGGATTTACAAGAATTGGGCAGCTTCTATGAAGGCGATGTCCAATATGCGGTCGACATGTTTGTCATTTTTCTTAAGAATATTTCCGGATACACGAACCAATTGTCGGCACATATCCAAATGGAAGATTGGGAAGGGCTATGTTCTGTCCTTCATAAAATAAAACCCACATTTCCCATGGTAGGCTTAAGCGAGCAACATGCCATAGTGTGCGCCTTGGAAAGCGAGGCCAAGAATAAGAACGTGAATATTCAAGTCTACCAAGTAAAACTGGATGATTTCATCCATTCAGTGGATGAAATGATCCCTGTTCTGGAAAATGAGGTGCAAAGAATGAATGAATTTATTGAAAATAGGTAAGTCATGATCAAGTGTTTAATAGTGGATGATGAAGAGATGGCTCGAAAGTCCATCGAGCGACTGTGCCAGCGTATTGAGGATGTTGAAGTAGTAGGCTGCTGTGAAAGTGCCATTGAAGCACTTCGTATCCTCAAAGAATTCAATATTGATCTACTATTTTTAGACATTGAAATGCCTGAATTTAGTGGGTTAGACTTGGTGAAGACGGTGGATCGATTGCCCCATATCATTTTCACTACCAATAATCTGTCATACGCTTATGAAGCATTTCAGCTGCAGGTAGTTGATTATATGGCGAAGCCAGTTGTTTTACCAAGGCTCATGCAGGCCATTGAAAAAGTACGGAAGAACCAGATGACTACCACCCCAGTGTCGGATGCGATATTTGTCCGCAGCGAGGGCCAGTACGTGCGAATAGCTCTAGATCAACTTTTATGGGTTGAAACAGTAGGGGATTATGTCATGTTTCGGACGAGTACCGATAAACATGTGGTGCACGGAACATTGAAAGGAATGGACTCTAAGCTGAAGTCAGACAGTCGGTTCTTAAAGGTTCATCGTTCTTACATCATCAACCTTGAACATGTAGACAACATTGATGAAACCACAGCTGTCATTGGTCAAAAGGTAATTCCAGTTTCGCGAGCACATAGATCCATTCTCATGAAGCGTATTTCTCTCATTTAATATGCACAAGGCAAATGTTGCTACTCAGTAGTGTGCTATTTTGAACCGATAAAAGAAAATCCTGACGATCTGATTCCAAAAATCGAAGATTAGCTACCAATCATCGAAAACCGATAAAACATGCGATAAGAGCAGAGTAATTTTGTGTCATCAAACCAGACAAACAAATTACTTTAGCTATGAAGACGCTCAATACTTCAGTTCGATTCACCCTTCTTTTTCTGATTCTTATGACCATGCTCGCTGCATCAACGTCGGCCATGCCGTGCTATGAGATGGACATGCACGACCAATTGATTTCGAGCATCGCCCCGAGTTACATGGAATCGGACATTGATATTGCAACAGGCGGTGGGATTGGTTCAATAACCGATTTATTTCCTGAATCGGCTTGGTTGTCCGATTCGGAATATTTCTTTCATGTACTCATCTTGTTGTTCGCAGGAGGGGCCGTGGTTCTGAAATCAGAAGGTTCGCGAAACTTTCTACTTGGCTAGAGAATGATCAATGCCAAAACAATGAACAGGACGACGATAAAAATATAGTACCAAAAATCTACAAACCAAGGAAAGTACTGTTTGTAAAACGACTTCAATTTATTCAACATAGCAATGCACAGTAGAATAAGCAATTCATAATTATCCTGAGGGTTGGTTGCCTCAAAGAGAAACAGGCTGCCCACTAGGCAGTCTGTTTTATTAACAGACCTTACATCACGGAGTTAAGATGACATAAATGCTAATAATCGTAATAAGGGCAAGCACGTATTTCTTTACTGCGGGACTCATAATAAACGATTTTTTCGATTCTCATCACGGGCGAATGTGACTTGTTGAAGTAAAAGTCGTCATAATCACGCGCGCTGCTACATGTAGGCCATGCACTTATCAACCTGCTACACTTGATAGAGATGTTTGAAATATCAGAAAACGAAATCGATGGATCTTATTGTTTCCAACTAATCCAAGACGGAAAAGTACTTCTAACCAGCACGAAATTCACAGATGTTCGAAGTGCCAAGAAAGTCATGGAAGAAACTTTGGCATTGCAAGCGAGAGGAGGCCTCGGTTTTAAGGTGGTCCCAAGAAAAAGCGGCTATTATTTATATCTCATGACTCTGGGGCATGCTGAAATTGCTCGAAGCGCGAAATTTGACGAAAAAGCCAAGTGTGTAGAATTGGCTCAGGGAATTCTTTCAAAGATTATCAGGAAGAATTCGATGCAACTTACTGCGGATCAATAATCGGACCTGCGGCCACACCACCTAACCATGTCACCAGAGCGACTCTATCGTCTTCCGACAACCTAGCCTCGGGGTGGGTGAAGGTGTACACAAATACAGGCATATGCTTCAACTCAACTTCTTCTTGCATCTCCTCTAAAGCGTCGACTTTGTCTTTATCATTCAAAGTAGCCCACTCACTCAAATTCAAATGCTTGCGACCGTTGGTTATATGTCCGTTCAACCACCAACTTACTGGAGCGATATTGCTATACCAAGGAAAACTTGTTTCATTGGAATGACAGTCATAACAAGCACTCTTTAGCATATCGGCCATTGGACCATCGGCATTTGTCACAGCGAAAAAGTCATTTTCAGGGAGCGACTCAGGGAGAGTCTTGTCGATTTGGAAGAACTGCATGATGATGAAAATCACTAGCAGACCGATGTATATGTATTTCTTCTTGGCTTTCATGCTGACTTGAATTTGACCGCAAGATACGAGATTGACAAATTTATTTTGCTCTTACACGCTCGACCGAGGTGGACTTGTATGGCTCGTACTGTGAATCGATCATCTGGACAAAAAAACTTACGTTGTAACAGACTGTGCTGCGGACTGTGTTGTTTCGGCTAAGAAATACAAGCATTTGCGCGCATGCGCCAGCCCTATTAAAGCCTTTTGAAGACGGAGATGAGTGATTGTAAAACAGAAGAATTACTGACTAATTTGGAGGTCGAGGATCCAGGTGTGGTAGCTGACTAGATGCAAGATGAAAACCAAGGCAAAAGCCAGGGAAGGTCGTTTTAAATCGTGCACGGTGCTTCCCAGAATTAGAAAGAGAGGGAAAAGAATGGATACAAAACGTGGCATGGAGGCGACTGATCCCGAACAGAGGGGGAGGAGTAAACTCACTACGATTAAGGCATTGAGGCTTGTGGGTAGTTTTTTTCGATTCCAAAAGGCGTAAATGATAACGGCTATGGTGAAAAAGGAATTGAATTGTGTGGTAAAATCGCCTCGATTGAAAAAGGAAGCCAGGGGAAAAGATAACTCACGGTACCAACCATCTTGTGCGATGCTGAAAGCGAAGAAATAACCTGTCATGTGCAACTGGTAGAATCCGTATGCTACAAAGGTGATGGGAGCTGTGACGAAGGCGACTGACCTGCCAATGTTTTTGAAATGGATGATCTCCTGCCAGTTGAATTTCCACTTATGCAGTAAGCCTGTTTGCTCTAAATGGTAAAGATACAAGGGCAATAATACCACGATGCCGTTTGGTCGCAACAAAGTAAGGGGGATCAAGAAAAGAGCGAGGAGAATGTATTTTTTATAGTGGATGCTCAGGAAACAGAGAAGCATAAACGAAAAGAAGAGCGCTTCGGTATAAAACATGGAGAAGTAAAAGGAAAAGGGGAAACTGAAGAGGAGCAAGGTGCTGGTGAGCGCTTTGGAGGAATCTTGGAAGAAGCTTTGGGCAAACCAGTACATGGAAAGAATGGCGATGATGGAGAATACTATGCTCCAGATCAACGAACTGTTGTTGTAGTTGATTTTCAGACTATCCATCGTGAATGCGTTAAGCATCGGGTAAAAGGGAAAAAAGGCCCATGGGCTTTGCTTGCAGTTGGCTCCTTCGGAGTAGCCCAATTCGCGTTTTTCGTGCACTACGGGGTAGCCATTGTCGGTAATTTTCTTGTACCAATAGGCGTCGTTCTTTTTGGCGATGGTGATGTAAGAACGGTAGGCCGACTTATCCTCAAATTCGGGATTGGTGAGCATGGGAATAAGGAGGTAAACCAGTTTGATTCCTAGGATGAATGCAACTAGAAGAATAACATGTTTACCCATCGGCTTGCGATTTACTTCTTTTAATTCAATTACAACTCTCGTTCGCTAGGCGAAATAATATTTGCCTTTAGGCTTAAAAATCCAAGGTAGAATATCTTGTGCTAAACCTCGGCGCTATTCCATTCTCGTCGGATGCTCCAAGCTTCAGGTTTATTGGAGAATCCAGCTTTTGTGAGAGGCCAAACTTCCCTAAAAACAGCACTGTGTCGGTACTTCTCAAGAAACTCAGGGCCTTCCCAATGTGAATAAGTGAAGAAAATATTCGGATTGTCGACATCGCGCAAGAGCTCCAGATGAATGCATCCTTCGGCTCCTCGAATGTGTGTTTTATATGTATCAAAGACCTGCTTAAACTCGTCCACGAATTCGGGACGGAAGGTCATTTTAACGATTCTGATTAGCATTGAATTCTATTCTAACGATGTCATTTGTCTTGAGTCCGAAAAGAGAATTGGCGCCACCGCCGCTTCCTGGAGCTCCTTTGTTAATGGCGATTTCCAAGAAATCTGAGTGGCTAAAAAGTGCCATTCCCATGCCCTCGGGTACGTCGTGGTAATTCTTGTGGATTTTCCGAATGTCCAAGCTGGCTTTTCGAAACATAATGGCGAAATCACGGCCTTTGCCCACGTCTTTGAAAAGTGCACGGGTGATATTGGTGATGACATTTCCATATACATCGATATGGATGACACTCCCTTTGATCACATTCTCCTCAACGACCGCTCGGAAATTAGACATGTCTTTGAGTGATTCTATACGCTTGCCAATAACCTCAGGAGTTCCTCCACGAGCGAGGTGAGCTGCGGCTTTTACGAATAGATTCTTGGTTGGAAAAGTACTTTCGTCGGTGTCCTGAGTTAGGTTGAGTTCGAATTTATTGTCGGGGACATGGTCAAACAACAAGGAGTGCAATCCGTCATCACCGCCGATAAAGTAATGGCCTTTGTGTTCAATGATAACATGCTTGTTTTCCAAGGTGAGCTCGGAATTGACGCCGACAATATGAATGGTGCCTTTTGGAAATTCCTTCCAACATCCACGTAGAATATAGGCAGCTTGACGCGTGTCAAAGGCCCCAATATGATGCGAGATATCCACAATTTGAATATCGGGCACCTGACGGTACAAGGCTCCTTTCACCGCGGCGACGTAGTAGTCAGTCGTTCCTAAATCCGAAGTTAGCGTAATTACTCTCATCTGCTGGCCTTACTCGTGTTATGCAAACGGATTATTCTTTTCTTTGTGTAAAATTAACCAATAAGAAGTGGCGGCATCAAGCTACTTCGCCCAGTTTTCAACACGAAAAGCGTAACACTTGCAAGAGAAGGAAATTGAAGTTCCCATTGTTGATCCCCGCGAGCTATATGGTTCCAATGATCAACGCCTAGCTATTATCAAAAAGCACTTTGCCAAACTCAGAATTGTAGCCCGAGGAAATGTCATCAAAATAGCAGGTGATCCGGCTGAAATAGAACGATTTGAGGGGAAGTTTGCCGAGCTTATTGCCCACATGGAAAGTTTCAACTCGATTGACGAACATCAGTTGTTGAACATCCTCCAGTCGGGTATGCCTACCACTTTTCGAAGCGACAAAGCCGAAATTCTAGTCTTCGGCCCGGCCGGATTGCAAGTCCGCGCTCGCACAGAGAACCAACAATGCATCGTCGACGCCGCGAAAACCAATGACATGGTGTTTGCCGTAGGCCCTGCTGGAACTGGAAAAACCTATACCGCGGTCGCTCTGGCTGTTCGTGCACTCAAAAACAAAGAGGTAAAACGAATTATCCTTACCCGACCGGCGGTTGAAGCTGGTGAAAGTTTGGGCTTCCTGCCAGGTGATCTCAAAGAAAAACTCGATCCATACCTCCAGCCACTCTACGACGCGCTGATGGATATGGTGCATTACGATAAGCTTGCCGACTGGATGGAGAAGGGGACTATTCAGATTGCTCCTTTGGCTTTTATGCGCGGACGAACCTTGGACAAGGCTTTTGTGATCTTGGACGAGGCCCAAAACACGACCATTCCGCAAATGAAGATGTTCCTCACGCGGATGGGGTCTTCGGCGAAGTTTGTCATCACCGGGGATGAATCGCAGGTGGATTTACCGAATCGTCAGCCCAGCGGACTAGTCAAGGCGGTCAAATTACTTGATAAGACCGAAGGAATAGCCATTGTAAAGCTGGATGGCCGCGATGTGATCCGACACCGATTGGTGAAAAAGGTCATTACCGCCTTTGAAATTGATGAAAGAGGTAAGTCTTAGTGTAAAAAACTACGCGAAAACATGCATCTCCTTTTACAGAGTTGCTTTCCTTTGCATTTCATTTTATTAGCTCATGAAAACGCTTGATACGACCAATTTAACTTTGCCCGGACAAACGAATGTCTATCACGGCAAAGTGCGCGATGTATATACGCTAGAGAACGATTTGTTGGTGATGGTCGCATCCGACCGCATATCGGCATTTGACGTGGTTTTGCCACGTGGAATTCCCTACAAAGGGCAGGTGCTGAATCAGTTGGCTGGGATCTTTTTGGATGCGACGGCCGATATCGTTCCGAATTGGAAAATTGCTTCGCCCGACCCGAACGTGACTATTGGCCATGCTTGCGAGACTTTTCGCGTAGAAATGGTTATCCGCGGGTACCTCACAGGACACGCTTGGCGAACCTATAAAAGCGGGGAGCGGGTGCTTTGTGGTGTGACAATGCCGGAAGGAATGAAGGAACACGACAAGTTTCCCGAGCCTATTATTACGCCAGCAACCAAGGCCGATGAAGGGCACGATGAAGATATAAGCCGTGAAGAAATCTTGGCGCAGAATATAATTCCTGAAGCCTATTACCTCCAACTGGAAGACTATACACGCAAGTTGTTCCAGCGAGGTACTGAGATTGCTGCCGAGCGCGGATTGATCCTAGTTGATACCAAGTATGAATTTGGTGTAAAAGATGGCAAGGTGTATTTGATCGATGAAATTCACACGCCTGATTCATCGCGGTATTTTTATTCGGAAGGCTACCAAGAGCGCCAAGACAAAGGAGAGGAGCAAAAACAACTTTCCAAGGAGTTTGTCCGCGAATGGTTGATGGAGAACGGATTTATGGGCAAGGAGGGACAACAAGTCCCAGAGATGACCGATGAGTTTGTGGATCTTGTGAGCAAGCGATACATCGAATTATTCGAGATTGTGACAGGCACAACTTTTACGCCTGAGGCAAGTGAGAATCCTGAAGCACGCGTGCACCAGAATATCGTGAATTACATGGCATTGGAATGTTAATGCATTGAATGAGCTTTAATTTTTAGGCCTTTGGCAAATCAAAAGACAGACTTCTCAAGCGAACTGAAACAAGCGGTAGACACTCTGAAAGCCGGTGGGGTAATCCTTTATCCGACCGATACTGTGTGGGGATTGGGCTGCGATGCCACCAACCAAGCGGCGGTTGACAAGTTACGCGATATCAAAGGGCGGGAAGACGATAAAGGCATGTTGGTCCTGCTTTCGGATGACGGTCAGCTGCAGCGTTTCGTGCGTGAAGTACCTGAAGTCGCTTGGGACTTGATCGACAGCGTTGAGAAGCCTACCACGATTATTTATCCTGAGGGCTATAATTTGGCCAAAGGGGTATGTGCTCCCGATGGTTCGATAGGGGTGCGCATTACGAAGGACGAGTTGTGTCAGTTTTTAGTACGCCGCATGAATCGGCCGCTGGTCAGTACTTCAGCCAATTTCAAGGGCGAGCCTTCGGCAAATGTTTTTTCGGAGATCGACCCGAAATTGCTCGAGCTAGTGGACTACGTCGTAGACGCCAAGTTTGAAAACACAGGGGACAAGGCGAGCACGCTCATCAAGTTGGGGCCGAGCGGACAAATAAAAATATTACGCCACTAGGGCAAATTTCATGAATTTGAAGCAACATATCGATCATCCTCTTTTTGCCATTATCGGCGAAGAAGCTGCTGCTATGGGGGTTCAGGCCTTTGCGATTGGCGGGTTTGTGAGGGATTTGATTCTCGACCGACCTGTAGTCGACGTGGATGTTGTGTGCGATGGCGACGGAATTACGCTTGCGCAACGATGTGCCGCGCGTGTTGGTTCGCCCAAAGTGAGCATTTTCAAAACTTTTGGTACGGCGCACTTTGCCTACGACGGATTCGATTGGGAATTTGTAGGAGCACGAAAAGAATCCTACTCCAAAGACTCCAGAAATCCAGTTGTTTCAGCCGGGACTTTGGAAGATGATCAGAAACGTCGCGACTTCACGATGAACGCCTTAGCGATCAGTCTGCAAGCCTCAAATTTCGGCGAAGTGATCGATCCTTTCAATGGTCTGAACGCCATCGCCAAAGGTGAAATCAAAACTCCTCTAGATCCCGACATTACGTATAGCGACGACCCACTTCGCATGATGCGGGCAGTGAGATTTGCTTCACAATTGAATTTTGTTCTAGATAATGAATCACTTGAAGCGATCAGTCGTAATGCGCATAGGATCAAGATTATAACGCAAGAACGAATCACGGTAGAAATCAACAAGATTATTGAGTCGAGCCGACCATCGGTTGGGTTCAAGTTGATGTTTAAAACCGGATTGCTTGAGCTGGTATTTCCGGAAATGCATCGATTGCAAGGGGTGGAAATTCGGGACGGACTAGCGCACAAAGACAACTTTTACCACACCCTCGAAGTGCTTGATAATGTGGCCGAGAACAGCGATGATTTGTGGTTGCGCTGGGCTGCGATCATGCACGATATTGCCAAGCCTCCAACCAAGCGATTTCAAAAGGGCCTAGGCTGGACTTTTCACGGACACGAAGACAAAGGTTCGCGCATGGTCCCCCGTATATTCAAGCGCATGCGCCTGCCCATGGACACCAAGATGAAGTTTGTCCAAAAACTGGTACTTCTACACTTGCGTCCGATTGCCCTTACGAAGGAAACCATCACCGATTCGGCCGTGCGCCGACTGGTTTTCGAGGCAGGTGAGGACATTGAAGCCCTCATGATCCTTTGTCGGGCCGATATTACCTCGAAGAACGAGCGTAAAGTCAAGCGTTACTTGGCCAACTACGAGAAAGTGCTCGAACGCATTGAAATCGTGGAAGAATCTGACCGCGTACGTAATTTCCAGCCGCCTGTAACAGGGGAGGAGATCATGGAGAAATTTGGCATTGGTCCTTGTCGAGAAATTGGCACATTGAAACAGCAGATCAAAGAAGCTATTCTAGACGGGAAGATTCCGAATGAGCACCAAGCGGCTTGGGAGTATACTTTGGAGATTGCTAAGGAGATGGGGTTGAGGCTTCGCGAGATATAGTTCGGACTACAAGTCGAAGATCAACTGTGCAACTCAGACCGTTTTATTCTTTCAATAGGTTTACGCTTATTACATTGTAATTGCTGTCCTGTTCTTGAGCATAAAAACTCCAGGATGTAGCATCTCTCACTCCTATCAAAGCCGCGCGTCCCCCTGAATAGTCATTGGCTCCATAAACCCGTACGCCACTTGCAGCCAATCGATCTTGTAACATAGTGCCTGTTTCGCCAGTAGGTTGTAAGTGTGCAACACTCCAAGTTCCGCCCACCGGTAGCATGGCGATGCAACACCCCGTTAATTGGGTAGTAATCATTATTCCTGTCCCCACCATGTCTAAAGGAAAGGGGTTAATTGCTATGTTACTGGGCTGCACAGGAATATGTAGTGCATGAAATGGAAATCCTCCGAAGATCTGATCAGGACGAATCTGAAATCGCTGACCGGTTTTAGGCCTAATGTTCCCCGTTAGATTTCTAGGTCGATTAATGGTAGCAAGCGTATCATACATGTAAAATGTGTGAAGCCCCGCTGGAGCGTTACCTGCTACGGCAATTGGGGTGATGGAGTTTTTTCGAAGAAACTCCATAGGGTTCGTTTGGAGCATTTGTATTGCCTGAGCCTCAGTCATGTTGTTTGATTTTTCAGTTTAGTCGAGGAAGATATCAAAGATTATTGAATTCACTTAAAGAATAAGGCTCCCATGAGTGATGAAATGTTCAAAAGGGAGGATTTTTCCAACCAGGGTATACAGAGTACATTGGTTACAAGGTGTCACCATGCGTATGCTTGGTAGTCGGCTCAAAAAAGGGATTCCAACAACATGATTCATTGCACCACAATGAAATCCAATGCTTTACGTTGTCTTATCGTGAAACGAATTTTCCCTCTTCTTCTGCTGCTATCCTGCTTTTCGTCCAATGCTCAGGACCATCAATTTAAGTTGGTGCCTTTGGAGTTTACCCCTCAGTTTGTGCCCGACTCGAAGGTGCTATTCATGGATATTCCCAACTACCTGCGCATTACTTCGTCTGCAGGAATGCTCGTGACAGATACCCTGGTACGCGGTGCAACAATTGTAAGCCGTGATGGGCAATTGGCAATAGAGCCTTTTGACGACATCAAAGTTGAAATTGAATTGCATGCGATCGATACGATATCGGGTAAAAGGGCCGTGTTTGTGCGCACCTATGAAACGATAGCACTGCCATATGTCACTATCAACAACGTAAAATCGGATTCCATGATGCCTTCGCTGGATTGTCTGATTGGAGGGAAATTGGTACCTAGACTGGAAGGTTATTATTTGCCCATGCGAGTGGATTCATTCTGGATGGAAGCTGTGCAAGGAGGAGAGCTGTTTGACCTAGAAGCCAAGGGCGACGGACTCACTAGGCCCATGCGGCAAGTGATTTACGATGTTGACCGCAGCATCGAGTTACTGTTTTATGATATATGGGTAAGCTTTGGGACAGGTTATTCTATTCCAGCTCAAAATTATAGGGTCTACGTTACAGAGGACGACCCAAATCCGACTTCATTTGGAATAGGCGTAGTGAGGTAATCGGAAACGAGAATTACTCTTCGTTCTTGCATTTCTCCTCCGGTCGCGCGCCGCATACACCACATGTGCCTCCAGACTCCTGAAGCATAGGGTTGTTGGAAGCACACGTTCCAGCAAACTCACCGTTTTTCTTAAGTAAGATTTTAATGGCGATTCCCGCGACAGCAAAAGCGAGTAATCCGATGGCTAAAAGTGCTGTTTTCATAGAGCAAAGATACTGGCTTTCTCTTGGCGAGTGATCACAATAAGATAAAAAAATGCTGACAATGAACAGTTCTTATTCACCAATAAGCAACTGACCGTCACCCGTTTGATTGAGGGTTACGGTTGCTGGATTGCCCCAATAGACAATGTCTCCATCGGATTGAATCTGAGCACTTAGGAAAGAACCTGCACGCACCGAAATTGAGTTGATCGAGTTGCTATTGGCCACCACGCGATCGGCCCACAGGGATTTGGCGTCGATTTTGTGCAGACCCGCGTTGAAGAAGAAGGCCTCTTCGCAAGTGCCGCTCAATATGGCATTGGCTGTTCCCGCGTGGGTTTTATACACTACCACATCGCAGTCAAGTTCGACTTCACATGTACCTGACGCATCGTGGTTCTCGATATGGAACATTTCCTTGTGCAACACGCCATGGGTACCCACATTTCCTGCGCCATGGTGAGATATTTGGTCGAATGACCCATAAAAATCAATGCAATAACGCACACCTAATTTCCGCACGAAGTTGCACATATTCTTATCCACCACATACAGCGTCCCATTGTCCACAACCGTTTCAATATCGGGCACCAAATTCGCCGGACCAGTCACTTTGATGTACTGCTCGTCACTTTCATGCAAGATCAGGTCGATCACATCATGCATCTCAATCACCACGATCGTTTCGTCAAAATTCCGGGTTTCGGTAAGCGTATCACCAGCTCGTTGTAAACAATCGGGTGCGTTCGGTTTATTGCATGCAGCAAGTAACACAGCGACAAGCGCAAATGCATATAGCGAGCAGTTATGTCGACCTAAAATTGCCATCCCAGTCCGAGTTCAAAGTTATCTGCCTTAGCAAAGTGCGTTTTCAATCTGGCCCCAACCAACCAATGATCGGCAATGATATAGTAGATGGCAAAGCGCGAGTACACAGAACCGTTCACTTTGGCATAATCCATCACGTAGGCGCCCGTACTTATTTCGATATACCACGTGTCAAAGTTCAGGTTGAATACCCCTGCTAATCCAAGCCTGTTGGCATATTTGCGTGAAACGCCAAGCCGACCTAAATCCTCCAAAATGGGTATAAGTGACGAGGTATAGAAGTAATCAAGTGAAGCACCCAAATTCACCTTGTTTCCAATGGCGTAGGTGCTTGTAATGTTGGCCGAGTAGGAAGCGAATTTCCCTTGGTTGGGCGTGCCAATTTCCTTCAAACCAAATCCGCCAAATATCGCCGTTCTCCAGCGTTTCTCGGGTATTCCGATCTCTCGACTTCCTGTTTCCAGGGCTTTCAATCGATCGTTGTTGTCGGGCACAAACCGCGCAGCTAGAAAAATCGAGGCTAAGTTGGTCCCTTTGTTGGGCGTCCGAAAAGCACCATTGGAGAAGTGCGAAAACCGCAAGCCTGTCCCCAGTTGAAGGTGCTCGCTGACTTGAAAGTCGACGTGGTACTCGAGTGCCAAGGCTGCGTTGAAATGGCTACCCACAAATATGGCCTTCGTGTTGTTGTCAATATCCCAAATCTTGGAGATGTAACCTACGCCAGCCACGATTTTCAGACTATTGGTAAAGAAGGGGTTTTTGTTGAAAGGGATGCGTATGTAGGGAGCCAGACTGAATTGAAGTCCGAGCAGGTCACGGTTCCCTGGATCGGCACCCCAGATATCGAGTCCGATGAAGGGTCGGCCATAGGCATGGTGCCAATCCCGCTTCCCACTTGTGAGCCACTCCACGTTTACGTTGAATTCCTGGGTATGCTTGGTCACAAGGCCTTGCAATTGCGGTCCGTGTGGAATCAAGTAGCCCGCGTGCGCCGAAGCCAGGATGGAAGGCTTGCCAAAAGCGCGTACTTCGGCCGATTCCTGGGCATGAGCACAGAAAAGCAGACCAAAACACATGAAAATGGAAACAAGGATTTTCACAGGGGCAAAAATAGGCGGTTCTGCCAAATGTTGAGAAATTGTTTGCACTTGAACAAAACACCACCCTTGGATTCTAGCTTGTGGGCGTTGAGGCGATTACATTTGCGACGAAAGATTAAGGGAATGAATACACGAGAAGAACAAAAAGAGGCTTTTGGACGATTGTTGGACATTATGGACGACCTGCGCGCCAAATGTCCGTGGGATATGAAGCAAACCATGGGCAGTCTGCGCCACCTCACCATCGAAGAAATGTACGAACTCACGGATGCCATTTTGGACAATGACATGCAGGAGATCAAGAAAGAGATCGGCGATGTGATGCTGCACTTGGTGTTTTACAGCAAGATAGCGTCGGAGACCCAGGACTTTGATATTGCCGACTCATTGAATGCAATTTGCGAAAAACTCATCTCGCGTCACCCGCATATTTACGGAGATGTGGAAGTGCAGGATGAAGAAGAAGTCAAGGCCAATTGGGAAAAGCTCAAGCTCAAAGAAGGAAACAAGAGCGTTTTGTCGGGTGTTCCAAAAGGATTGCCATCAATGGTAAAAGCATCTCGTATTCAGGACAAGGCGCGTGGAGTGGGCTTTGACTGGGAGAAGCCCGAGCAAGTGTGGGAGAAAGTAGAAGAGGAAATCGCCGAGTTCAAGGAAGAGGCTGATAAGAACAGCCCTGAAATGGAGGACGAGTTTGGCGACTTGTTGTTCTCCTTGATCAACTTCGCTCGATTCAAGAATATCAATCCAGACGATGCTTTGGAGAAGACCAACAAGAAGTTCATCAAACGTTTCCAGTTCTTGGAGTCGGAAAGTGCCAAAGACGGAAAGAAGATGGGGGAGATGAGTTTAGAAGAGATGGATAGCTATTGGGAGAGGGCTAAGGGGCTTTGAAAATAGTCGTACACATACTGACAATCTTAGTTTTACTGGCTTCCAACGGCCTACTTTATCTATTTCTTTTTCGCCGTGAAGCACTTCAAAAAATCATACGAGGCTTTTTCAAAGAGCGTGAATTACTCGTGTTGTTGATTCACTTTGGGGTTTTGGTAGGTGCTACGGTGGCAACTTCGTCATACTACAGTCAGCGCTACAAGACCTACGATGTCGCCGAGTTTGTGTTATCCCTTTCGTTGATCGGGTTCACGGTTCTTTGTTTGTCTGCCCTACCATATCAATTCATTACTCGGAAATATTCCATGGCCGTTAAGGTTATTGGTGTACTTGCGTGCTTGGTGATGGCTTTTGTGTCGCTCGCTATGATCGTTGGGATGTCTTGGGGGAGGGTGAGTTGGTAGAAGAATAACGAAGGTAATATTTACACTCGTTGCCATTACGGGGGTAAAAAATAAATAAATTTACACTCGTTCTCGTTGTGAGGGTAATAAAAGTGTAAATTTACACTCGTTCAGATTGTGAGCATTTCAAATATCTGATTAGCATGAGTGAGTTTAACCGAGATATACCTTATAATGGGCTGCCATTACTTCCTCCAATCGATAAGTTGGAAACAATAGATGTCCTTAAAAAGACTATTTCAGCCAGCAGGGCACTTGCCAATTTAAACGGTGCAATCATTAACCTCCCGAATCCTCAGTTGTTTTTGGACACGATACATTTGCAGGAGGCGAAGGCAAGTTCAGAAATTGAGAATATTCTTACAACAAACGATGAATTGTACAAGTCGGTCGTGGCCAAAACGAAACGGAACGATACGGCTGTCAAAGAAGTCATTAGCTATAAATATGCTCTTTGGCATGGATTGCAGCAATTGAAGACCAGGCCATTCATTACCACGAATCTCTGCATCGAAATCATGCAGCAGATTAAAGAAAATACTTCGGGCATAAGAACTGTAGGCGGAACAACCTTGTCGAATTTCAAGGGACAAATTATTTATACGCCGCCAACTGGCGAAAATGTCATTCGAGAAAAGTTGGCCAACCTAGAAAAGTTCATCAACGAAGATATTTCCTTCGATCCTCTGGTAAAAATGGCTGTCATGCATTATCAGTTTGAGGCCATTCATCCATTTGCTGATGGAAATGGTCGTACTGGGCGTATTTTGCTTTTGCTTTTCTTGAAGATGGAAAAATTATTGGATGTGCCTGCGCTTTATTTGAGTGAATACATCATTCAGAACAAAGCCGATTATTACAACGGTCTGCGCATGGTCACCGAAAAAGGGGATTGGGAGAATTGGATCATCTACATGTTGGATATGATTGAGCAGACGGCCAATAAAGGCATGGTGCGTTTGAAGGAGATCATGGATTTAATGCATGAAGTTGCCCAAGAGATTCAAGCTGAACTTCCAAAAATCTATTCTAAAGAACTGGTTGAAGTCCTTTTTAAACTGCCTTACATTAAAAGAATGAACCTCATCGATGCTGGTTTCGGAACTCCTAAAACGGTAGGCAATTATTTAATCGCCTTGGAGGAGAAAGGCTTTTTGAAATCGGTGATGGTCGGCAAGGAGAAATTGTACTTGAATTGGAGGTTGATGGAGGTGCTGGAGAAGGGGTGATTAAAAATATTGTGATGAAAATATTTATACTTTTACTTTTAATACTAGCTGCAAAACCATCACTTATAGGGCAAGCTACAGATTCATTGGATGTCTACAATTCGCCCGAAAGGAAGACATATAATTGGACTATTCTAGATTCTTGCTTATGTAAGATCGACGCTAGCCGACAAGTTGTTTTTCTTCAGTTTGTCAATGGTAGTGATGAGGAATTAAAAGAGGCATTTATCAACTCGTTTAAATCATTGGAACAGATTAAGTATTGGATTGTTGATGGTGAACAAAGTTTTCGGGGTGAAGTTGAAAAGTTATTGGGGATTTCGATAATAATATACTGTGATGATTATTGTGCATTTGTAGAAACCGGTGAGTTCACAATTGATACTTCTACAAGAGAAATAATTCGAATGACTCGAGTAGAAGATAATGTGTATTGTTGGGATTTCAAGGGTCGAAACCCCATAAGAAATTGTGAGATTAGGCTAAAGTGATTGATTTTAGACAAAATATGCCCGCAGGAAAATATTTTGAAAATAGTTTAGCCAGTTGTGCAAAATGGAAAAGATGCTAATGAGGATGCTATATTGGTTTGTTTTCGGATTTATTATTCTTTCTCAAGTCTCTTGTAAGCAAGCTGCTATTTGTACAGAACGACTTGAATCATACTTTGGTCAAGAATGCAACTTGATCGAGTGCAGGGAGAATGAAGCGGTAATTTATCGAGCACTGACTTATGATGTAGACAAGGTGTTGTTTATTGAATATTATTATCCGAATGGTCAATTGGAAGCCATTAATTTCAATAAAATGGACGGTTCTATGATGTATTTGGAGGAACTTGATCAAGACGGGAAGGTCCTGGCAAGGGAATCGGACTGGGGATTTATCGTCATTGGTGAGTGTGATTTATTGGTTGGAGATACATTAAAACTCGAAATCTTGTTTCCAACAACTGCGCATGTTTCAGTGTCAGCTAAGATTAATCGTGCCGATGGGCAAAAAATTCAATTCCACAGATCGGAAACTTGGCTCTTGTCAGTTTCGCTTCCTATGATCCAGGCTGGAAGGTTTAGTGTGAATTATTCGGTGCGAGTTGAAGATAAACTATTCAATATCTTCGAAGTTGTTGAGGATGTTTTCCTCGTGAACGTGAAAGCCACTGAACCTGATTTGAATGATAACTAAGCCCATGAAGTTCAAATATTGGCCGTTAATCTTCGTTATATCGATTCTTGTCTTAATAAGCATGTCAAGTTGCGAAGACCAAAGAGTTTCGGAGCCATATGCGGACTTCAAAGAGAATTATTCAGAGTACTACGATCTGACCTTTGTTTCAATGATTTACTATCTGCGGGCCACTGCCTCTTTCCCTAAGGAATTTAGTGACTTATATTCAATAGCAAGTGATTCTTTGCGAAGTGATTTGGAGGCATTTCAACGACTATATAATCCCAAATTTCTATTGGACGAACGCGCTCAGGTGCTCAAATGTTACATTCCTGGTCCCGACCTTAAAGATGATAGACTTAAAAAAGAAATAGTTTCTGATTTTGAGAACTGGGATTCTGTCATGGATCTGCAAGGGGATATTGTATACGGTCTTTTCAATAAACCACCGTCTTGTTCTTATGTCGATTTTTATTTTGCCACATGTGAGAATGGGCGGGTCACTAATGAATATACTCGACCTTCTGAGATACTCGGGTTGAGAAAAATTTTCCCACAGACCTACGATTTAGATGATAAATTTGTCTTTTGGATGGTGAAAACTGAAAAAGGGATCAGGTCTCGTACCATTTGTGGAAATAAGGATTCGATATTTTCGAATGAAGAAGAGATAAGCAAATTTCTAGACGAATCAGATTTCGTACTTGGTGACTCAACATTATTTTATTTAGGAGAGTGAATATTCAACGAACGAAATTCTAATAGGGCCATTTCGTAGCTTTATAGGCTAAAGGTTTCCTAAATCAACTGGTGAATTCAAGCTTAATGAAAGCAATACCTATTATAATGATTGCGATGTTGTTTTGTTTTCTAGCAAAATGCCAAGCAACCTTCTTACGAATCCAACCCCAACTAAGCTCACGCGTCGACACCACATCTGAAGATGTCAAGGCGATCGTCAAGCTGTATGAGAACTACCTGAATTCGAGTCCAGAAGTTATAAAAGACAGTCCGTATTGGAATTCGGTGGAGAAGGGGCTGTATGCCGACTACGACTTCTCAAGAGAAAGCATGTTCCAAGGTGGATTGACGGCGGCTCGCTTGTGTAGTACCTATAATCCTTTCGTGATGTCGGTTGAGTCCATAGGAGAGAAGTATCAAATCCGAGTTATGTTTTCATCGGGAACGTCGGCACCAGAGTACATGGGATCCAAAGTGTGGTGCATTCAGAAATTGAACGTAGTGAAGGAGAATGGTTTATGGGTATTCGAGAATTTGATCGTTGAGCTGACAAAGAAATGGGAGTCCAAGTCTGCAGGTGTAATTCAATACGTCTATCCGCCAACCCACGATTTTGATCTTGACGAAGCAAAGCAAGCCGAGCGATTTTGTCAGGATATTATTAAACGATTTAATCCGACTTACAACTCAAATTTCAAATACTACCTCACAAGTAGCATTGACGACATGGGGCTGATGGAAAATTTCGATTATTATTTCGTGGGCGTAACGACTGGGAAGGCACGAGAGAATATGCTTTTGACCGCCAAAGGGAATGAATTCTACGCGCATGAGATCGTGCACAAGCTACTTCCAAAAAATGAAAATCGAGGAAAAGTGATCGAAGAGGGCTTGGCCGAGTTTTTAGGGACGAAAACTGATCAAAACGAATATCGCGAGGTCATGTCGAAGTTGGCCAAGGATTTGAAAACAGACAGCGATAAAATCAAATTCACCTCGGTCGTGTCGCAGTCGGTTACCTACAATGGTTATCAAACCGCCTATCCCGCAGGCGCAGCGATGTGTGAGTTGGTCTTTGAATTAAAGGGTGATCAAGGCTTATTAGCGCTTATTCAAGCAAATACAAAAGAGTACAAGAACCTAGTAAGTGCAGTATGCGAGATCACGGATTTGTCCTTTGATGAGCTTGTTAAGGAGTGGAATGCAGTTCTAATGCAATATGCTGCGGGCCAATAACAGCCAATTGAACCGAAGTCAAATAATCATTTGGAGTCTTGGTTGTTTTACTTGTACGTCCTAGTCGGCCAATAATTCGATAACCCTTTCAATCGGACGGCCTATAACAGCTTTGTTTCCTTTGACGACAATTGGTCGTTCTATCAACTTTGGAAATTTAACCATGGCGTCAATCCATTGTCCTTCGGATAGCGTTTTTCCTTGGTAATTGTCGGCGTATTCAGCTTCCCCTTTACGAACGAGCTCTTCGGCCGGAATATTCAATTTGCTCAGCAAGTCGGCTAATTCTTCTTTCGTTAAAGGGGTCTTTAGATATTCGATTGTTTCAAATTCAACACCCTTTTCCTGTAGTAGGTTGAAGCAGTTTCTACTTTTGGAACACATTTGATTGTGGTAAATTTTCATCGGACGAGTGTATATGTTTGCGTTTAATTGAGAACGACTTGATCGAGCTTTGCTCCCAGTGTTCTGTCGGCAAAAATACTAGTAACATCCACAATCATGTCGGTTTTCTCAAATACCCGAGCCTTGACGGCATGGGACTGGCTTTCGGTGTCGTCTCATCAACATTTGCGCTCGTCGCTAATCAAACAGGTGATGCAGGAGTTGCTGCCTTCCAAGCACGACAAATTTCAATGCATGCGTGATCTTAATTCAACTGTTATCCAAAAATCACGGCAATTCCATAATTTCACATTTCATTTAAACCAACAAGAACCAACCTTCCATGAACCAACAGGTAGACGACTTCATCGCAAAAGCAAAAAAGTGGCAAGAAGAAATGTCGCAGCTGCGCATGATTTTGATTGATTGTGGACTCACAGAAGAGTACAAGTGGAAACAGCCATGTTACTCGTTTCAGAAAAAGAATGTCGCCATTATCGCTGCATTCAAAGGCTACTTTGCTTTGAGTTTTTTTCAAGGGGCACTGCTAAAAGATCCCAAGGGGGTGCTTATTCAGCCCGGTGACAACTCGCAAGCTGCCCGACAAATCAGATTCGAAAACGTGGAGGAGATCATTGAACTCGAACCAATGATCAGAAAATATGTCGAAGAAGCGAAGGCGTTAGTTGAAGCAGGAGCCCAAATAGACTTCAAAGAAAAGACCGAACTAGTTTTTCCCGACGAACTCCTCACAATTTTAGATGACAATCCTGAGTTAAAAGCTGCCTTTTTTGCGCTTACGCCAGGCCGACAGAGAGGCTATAATTTGCACTTTAGCGCCCCAAAGCAATCGGCAACGAAAATATCCAGAATCGAAAGCAGTATCCCAAGAATTCTAAAAGGCAAGGGCTTTCACGACTGTATTTGTGGAAAATCAAAGCGGATGCCCACGTGTGATGGGTCGCATAAGTATTTGTGAGGTTGAAACTTGATTTTTCGACAGCTTGCAAGACGTTCTCGTAACCTCCTGCTTTCGTTCAAAGTTCAAAATTGTCAGGAATATCAACTTCTGAATACGGGATGTTCTCAAGGAATTCTCTTCGACCATCACTATACTCTCTAAACAGTTTGCCGTTGTGCTCATAGAGCACGGGAAATTCCAGCTTTTTCGCTTCCTTTTGAGCTTTTATAGAGGCACCTATTGCTACACCAACGAGAGCAGCTACAAGGGTGCCGTTGCCTTTTTTTGTCAAAAATGCGCCCAAAGCAGCACCAATTAGTCCTCCAGCTAATGCGCCTTCTATGATATCGTCTCTATTATCTTTAGACATAATCCTAAGATAAGGAATTCAATGATTATTTGACTACCAACATGGTCTGAAAAGCAAGATTCAATTAGTCAGTGAATCAGTGAAGTTTTCCTCTGCTATCGCCGGTAAGGGTATTCTAATTGACCGCCATCAATCTAATTCAATTCAGCAGACAGAACGGTTTGAATTGGCAAAAGACAGGTCGTTGTAACGATAAAGGCGCGGACGCGGGTTTTTGTCGATAAAAAACATCTGTTCGTCGAAAACACAATCGTTTTTACAACTATCCTCAAAACCCTCCGTAGAACAACACAATACCTTAACCCGGATCACCCCCGGTTCTTCAACACCCTCGGTAAAGAAAACTTATTCTAGAAAACTCTGCATGGAACGGTCAACACCTAACCAACAGAGCTATGAAGAACCCAGACCTAACTTTTTCTCCCTCTATAGTCACCCGTACTTTTGTACTCACTGCCGTTTTTGCTCTTGCTTCTGTGCTCTCTAGCGCTCAGGAAAGAGTGGAAGACGACCTTCTGGTTCTGTACAATTTTGGCGAAGGCCAAGGCGCTTATGTCAATGATATATCTGGCAATGGAACGCCCCTCACTTTAAAAATTCACGATACGAATAATATTAACTGGATCCCCGGTGGTGGTATTGATATCGATGCTCCAACGCTCATCAAGTCCTTTGTAGCCGCTGAAAAGATTACGGATGCTGTTCAAAATTCTGGCGCTATCACCATGGAAGCATGGATCGATCCCGCCAATCTCAATCAAGACGGACCAGCACGCATTGCAACGGTTTCCTATGGTTCTTCCAATCGCAACTGTATGCTCGGTCAAGACCAGTCTGAATACATCGCTCGAGTTCGCACCGACCAAGTGGGCGACAATGGAATGCCCCAAATGGCGGTAAACGGAGCTCAAAACTCACTGCAACATCTTGTCTACACAATGGCCGCAGATGGAGCTGAAAATATATACATCAACGGTGCTTTGATCGACACCGATTTCCGACCAGGAACGATAAGCAATTGGGACGAGGATTATCCTCTGGCGCTTGTGAACGAGGTAGATGCTGATCGTCCTTGGTTGGGGAAGATGTATTTGGTAGGTATGTATGGCCGCGCATTAAGCGCAAATGAAGTGCAGCAGAATTTCGAAGCTGGACACCTCATCGAAGGACCGGAAGTAAGCTCTCAACTTTGTGAAGAGGAGGACTGTTTCATTGATGGTTTCGGCGTAAATGCGCGTGTGCTCTGGATTCCAAATTTGCCAGGCGGCGGATTTCTAGAATTTAAATTCAATGAGAATGGCGGACATTTCGATGTCTTTGCCGATGGTACCGCCCACATGTACGGCGAAACAGTTGATATGCAAGATCCTACACAAGGATGGTTCATGGACGTATGGTTTACCGATAGAATGCAATGGGATGAGTGGGAGGCCCTTGGTCGTGGCTGGAAAGGTGATGCCAACCTGGTAGGTGACAATTACCTCGACTGGGACTACTTCATCATGGATGCCGATATGGATAACACGCTGGTTGGTACTGGCGGTTACGAGGGCTCTGTCCTCAGTCTTACGCACAAACCAATCAATCATTTTTACGGATTGCAAGTAGGAGTGGCCGCCAATGACCAAAATGCCATGCCAGGAATGTCTTGCTGGTTCTACTATACAGGTACGGTGAACGGCGTGTATATCGAACAAAATGGCGACATTAACCTCGAAGGAGATTGCGTCAATTTGCCTGTCATGACTTGCGCCGTTGATGCCGAGGTCGATTGCGAAAGCGGATACGAACCTGAAGTTACAGGTGAGCCCAGTGTCAATTGCCCCGATGCCTATTCGCTAGACTACTGGGATGAGGTGATTAGCGCCAATTGTCCGCTGGAAATCATTCGTCACTGGGTGGCAACACACGAAAATGGAGATGCTGTTGAATGCACACAATCAATCCTTGTGGTCGATGATGCTGCTCCTGCAATTGCCGTGCTTCCTGCTGTTTTTGCTGGGTGTTCAAGTAATTTCGAAGCCCTGGTAGAAGTGAATGATAACTGCGATTCGAATCCAAGTGTAATTGTCTCAGTTCTTGACTCAGCGACAAGCGCAAATGGTGATTGTCAAACGGGTCAATTGCGGACCCAAACCATGGGAGGGTGGGGAAGCACACCTAGTGGCAACAACCCTGGTATGTATTTATTGAATCATTTCGACGAAGCATTCCCAAGCGGACTTACCATTGGTTGCAACAACACGCTTCATTTGAGTTCGGCATCAGATGTCATGGATTTCTTGCCTTCAGGAACTACGCCAGCCCTTTTGCCGGATGGCGCACTGGTCAACCCTGGACAAGGATACTCGAATGTATTGGCCGGACAACTCGTCGCCGCAACGATCAGCGTGACCATGGATCAAACCTTCGCCGATTTCGGTGAGAGCGACATGCCTTTGGCCGATTTGATTCTACAATCAGGAGATTTTGAAGGATATTCGGTTAGCGACTTAATTGCACTCGGAAATTCGATTATCGGTGGCTGCGCTAGCGCAAATGTCTCTTCCTTGAACGAGGCCCTTTCGTCGATCAACGAAAACTATGTCGATGGGACACAAGACAACGGGTTTCTTGCATGTTCACTTCCTTTTGATTGCTACACGCAGTACACGTTCCAAGTAACGGCCGAAGACGCCTGCGGAAATGCGGTAACCGAAGTTGTAACAGCATACAGCGTCAACGAAAGCGGACCAGAACTTCCTGGTCTGGAAGATATCACGGTCAATTGTGGTGAAGTGCCAGCACCGATTGAAGAATTGCCTTCTTCATGTGAAAGTGGATTTGCCACCTTGAGCCTAGAAGAAACCGAGTTTTCAGGAACCTGCTTCCCAATCATTCAGCGAATCTATACCGCCGAAAATTCATGTGGAACAACGTCGACCGTCACCCAGTATATCACAGTGATCGACACCGAAGCACCTGTGTTTGTGGGAGACTTGGGCGATTTGAATGTGAACTGCGATGAATTCGCACAGCTAGATGCACCGGCTGCGACCGACAATTGCGATGAAAATGTTGAGGTAGGATACAACGATGAGGTCTTGAACGACGCTTGTCCGCTCGTGATCCTTCGCACCTGGACAGCCATGGACGATTGTGGAAATGTAGCGCAAGCCGTTCAGGAAATCACGGTAACCGACGACCAAGCGCCTCAGCCTGCTACGCCCATCGTCGATTTAGAACTCACTTGTTTAGGAGCCATCGCTGAAGTCGTTTTTGTGGACGATTGTGGATTGATGGTAGATGTTCAATTCAACGAAACCCAAGAGGGAGAAGGCTGTTCAGTGATTCTATCCCGCACATGGATTGTTTCAGATGCCTGTGAAAATACGGCCGTTTATACGCAGCAAGTTACTGTGTCGGACAATGAAGCTCCCGTTTTCTCGAACATTCCTGCCCATGTTGATATTGCGTGCAACGACGCCATCCCTAGCGATGAGCCTACTGCCGAAGATGCTTGTGGATCAGTGGATGTAGTTTACGAGATTGAATTCGTGATCCCTGAAGGTGCTTGCGGACAATGGGAGCGCACGTGGACTGCAACGGATGCATGCGGAAACGCGGCGTCGATTACCCAAATCGTTACCGTCGTCGATAACGAAGCTCCAGCCTTATCCGGAGTACCCGCTGATCTTGAATTGAATTGTGGGGACGCTATTCCTGCTGCCAACGTCAGCGCTTCTGACAATTGCGACGCTTCAGTCGAAGTAGTTCTTTTCGAGGAAATGGAATCGGTTTTATGCGGACAAGTATTGACGCGCTCTTGGTCGGCAACCGACGCTTGTGGGAATGCTGCTTTCGCAAGCCAAACGATTACTTTTAGCGACAACGAAGCGCCGACCATTTCGGGAGAGTTGGAATATTCAATTAGCTGTGCAGCAATCGATAGTAACGAGTCAATTGAAGTGATAGATGATTGTTCTGAAGGGGTTGTAATTACCTACACCGATTTCTTTGTAGGGGCCTCGTGTGAGTACTCAATCGAACGTACATGGACGGCAACAGATGTGTGTGGTAACACGGCGACTTTCGTTCAAACGCTTCATGTGATTGACGATGTGGCACCGAGTTTTTCTGGACTGGAAGCCACGGTGACTTTGAATTGCGGTGACAATCTACCAAGCGACGAGCCGGTCATCGAAGATGCTTGTAGTTCGTTTGACGTAGTCTACGAGGAAATCGTTGATAACAGTGGCTGTGGTCAAAGCGTGATGCGCATGTGGACTGCAACCGATGACTGTGGGAACTCTAGTGAATTCACACAAGTAGTGGTATTCCTCGACGAAAGCGCTCCTGTGTTCGAAACTGTTCTAGCCAATCTTGAAATGCACTGTGGCGATGAGGTCCCAGCGGCGGCGGAGGTTGTAGCGTCCGATAATTGTTCTGAAGTGACTATCACCTTGGAAGAAACAACAGTCGAAGGGGACTGTGCAGGTGAATTCGAGCTGGTTCGTGTATGGACTGCTCTAGACGCCTGTGGTAATGGGGCTATGTTGATGCAGACGATCTCTTTTATCGACAACTCAGCTCCTGTATTTGATCAACAACTTACAGATGAAACTATTGCATGTGGTCAGACATTGGATCTTCCTGTAGTAACAGCTACAGATGCCTGCAGCGCCGAAGTTACAATCGGTTTTGAAGAGACGACTGACCCTGGTGGTTGCCCGAATATCTACCGGGTCTGGACAGCCACCGATGGTTGTGGAAACCAAGCGACGATGGTGCAAACAATAACAGTCGATGATTCAGAACCGCCGTTGTTGCTTGGTATTCCTTCTGACACCTCTGTGGATTGCAATACGATTCCTGAAATGCCTGTGCCCGAGGTGAATGACAACTGTGACGACGATGTAGCCGTGACAGTTTCTGAGACGATTGTGGGTTCAGGGTGTGATTACACGATCATCCGTACCTGGATTGCTCAAGATGACTGTGGAAACACAACTATCGAGAGCTACAGTATCCAAGTGAACGATACCACTGCACCTGTGTTTGTCAACGCACCAGCCGAAGTGACTGTTGAATGCAGTGATTTGGAAGGATTCCCTTACCCAGAGGTGTACGACGACTGTGCTGGAACGATCCTGATTACCTTCGAGGATCAACCTCAGGGCGCAGGGTGTGCGTATGACATCATCCGTGTGTACACAGCCACCGATATGTGTGGAAATATGGCCACCGCCGAGCAGTTGATCCATGTGATGGACATGACTCCTCCAACATTCATAGGAGTTGAGGGAAATCAATACGTATCGTGCAATGAAGTGCCTGATCCAGCCGATGTTCAAGCTGTTGACGCTTGTTCGCCTGCAGTTGATGTACAATTCAGCGAGCAAGTGTTTGGTGAAGGATGTGAATACTACATCCAACGTTCGTGGACTGCAACCGATGAGTGCGGAAATTCGGCGACCATTGCCCACTTGGTGTACGTGAGCGACGAACAAGCACCTATAATCGAAGGTGTGCCGGATGACTTGGTCTTGGATTGCGATGGAGTAGTGCCTGCACCTGCCACGCCTACTATTAGCGACAACTGTAGTATTGGTCTGTCTTTGAACTACTTCCAGTTCATCGAAGAGAATGACTGCGAAACCATCTACACCCGCATGTGGACTGGTTCCGATGAATGTGGAAACGCCTCTACAGCATCTCAAATTATTACAGTGACCGACCTATCGGCACCTGTCATCTCGAACGTTCCGGCCGATACATATGCCGCTTGCGGTGCCATTCCAAGCCCTGGGGTACCTAGTGTATTTGACGCCTGCGACCCGAATGTACAGGTTAGTTTGACCGAATCGACGATCACTGGAGAATGTCCGTATACCTTGCTACGTATCTGGACAGCTGTCGACGCCTGTGGCAATACTGCTACGGCGACACAGCAAGTATTCGTTTCCGATTCGGAAGCACCCGTGTTGAGCGATCAGCCTGCTAATATGCAAGTAAGTTGTGGAGAGGTTCCAGCTGCGCCTTTGGTTTTTGCTACAGACAACTGTGCAGGTTTCGTAGCTGTGAGCATGGAGGAGACCTGGGAAGACAACGGCGGTTGCACGGATATTCTCCACCGCACATGGACGGCTGTTGACTACTGTGGTAACAGTGCCCAGCACACACAGTTTATCTACATCGTAGACGAGGAAGCCCCTGTTTTTGAAATTGTACCCACTGATCTCGTGGTCGAGTGCCAGGACATACCTGCAATGGAGTTTTTGGAGGTTTACGACAACTGCAGTGTTCCTTCAGTGATGATGGTTGAACACACACTGGAAGGGAACTGTCCTGGCACTTATTCTTTGGTCCGCACATGGACGGCAATGGATGCCTGTGGAAACACAGCAGAAGTCGTGCAGATCATCGACGTCATCGACGAAACCGCTCCTGAATTCAGTGAATTGCCTTCAGACACGACAGTGACTTGTGCTGAGATTCCTGAAGTACCAGAGCTCCTGGCTTTGGATGGATGTGGAGAGAGCATCGAATTTGAATTTACAGAAGAATTGATCGGCAATGCCGGGGACACAGCAGCCTGTGAACTTGGCAATGCTGAAACTTTGACGGGTGATGTGGCATTATGGTTGCCAGATTTGGCTGGTCTAGGATCTGACTATGTTTTTGGAGAAGCAGGCGGTCTACTGGTCCGTGATCTTCAAACTGGAACCGCCCATCTCACCGGTCAAGTGTACAATACGCTCAATCCTAACTTGAGCTGGAATCTGGATCTTCACCTTTATGACGAGCTGGATTGGGGCGCATGGAGCGCAAATGGCGGCATGCACAAGGATGACTTTGATGTTGCAGGCGACAATTACCTCGACTGGACTTTTTACAAGTTGTCTGATGACAGTCGTTTGATTGGTGCACTTGATTTCGAAGGGTCGACATTGAACTTGAGCCATGCCCCGTTCAGCTTTGCTTACGGATTCCAATTCGGACAAGGCGCGAACAACCGCAACGACGCATTCGGAATGAGCGGATGGTTCTACTACACAGGCTTGGTCAACGGAATTCAAGTTGATGGAGTAGGTGACGTGATGACCGAGAACAATTGCTGCGATGCCCATGACATCATTCGTACATGGTCGGCGACCGACTGCTCAGGAAACACAAGTACGTGGACGCAAGTGATTCATGTGACCAATGAGTTCGAAATTGCTCCGATTCAGTTTCCAGCGCCAGAAGGAATGTTGGTGGTGAACCCAGATGGAGCAGGGAATTATAGGGTTGAATTCACCTCACCCTTCACCGGACCGGCAACGCTATTTGTGCTCGATCTCAGTGGAAATATTGTAGAAGAATTGTTTGACGGACAAATGTCTTACAAGCAGCGCTACCAGTTTACATACAATGGCTCTAGCACTAGCGAGTCGATCTACCTCTTCCAATTACAAGGCGAGCGCCGACAATTCGTCGAAAAAGAAGTTGTTATGAAGTATTAGGATTGCCACTTGATTGCAGGAAGGCGGGACACGTATGGGTTCCGCCTTTTTTGTTTTAGGACATTGTTCGGCACGAATTCTCAAAGTCCAAGCATGTGCTTAATTTCAAATAAGCATAGAATATTTTAGTGTTAATTCGAGATTAGTAGCAGTAATCACTACTTTGCTTGAATTACTACTAAGATCGTTGACCCCAACTTCATCGGTGATATGGAAGCTCTTTTAAGACCGGAAATTGTCTACAATCAGTCAGCAGCCTTCAACTGGCTCAAAGGTGAGTTAGTTGAGAGGATGTAGATTTTTGACCGATTAGATAACTCCCTGAAGGTCATTTTGATATAATCATCCCTAGCTTTTCTCAGAACAATCCACCATTCAACAACTGCTCGTATCTTTCTAATAACCGTTCATCATATGGCAAGTGTGTAAGCAAACAAAATCTCTATTTTTGAGGCCACAACGTTTCGAAAGTATGATGAAGAGATTTCTATTGCTACCTGCCATGGCATTTGCCTTGTGCTTAAATACCCAAGCCCAGGAGAACACGGATGTAAATAAATTCCGACAGCTGGGAACAGAACTGCCCGATGCGAACAATTACCGCACGGCTTCAGGTGCACCCGGACACGACTACTGGCAACAACAGGCCGATTACGACATGAAAATCACCCTCGACGACGCCAATCAACGGGTGTATGGCGAGGAAACGGTGACCTATACCAATAATTCTCCCGATGAGTTGCGTTATATCTGGATGCAACTTGACCAGAACAAGCGTGACTTGGATTCAGATTCCTATAAAATTCAAGGTTCAACAATTGACGATAGGGAGTCGATCAAAAATGTGATGGAAATGGAGCCTTGGTTTGACGGTGGGTTCAAGATGGATTACGTGCAAGACGCGTCAGGAAAGGATTTGCCACATGTGATCAACAAGACAATGATGCGTATCGATTTGCCCAACGTTCTCAAGTCGGGTGGAAAGTATACCTTCAAAATCAAATGGTGGTACAACATCAATGACCGTATGAAATTGGGCGGCCGATCGGGATATGAGTATTTTGAAGAAGAAGATAATTACCTCTACACTATCGCACAATTTTTCCCGAGAATGGTGGTTTACGCCGATAATGAAGGATGGCAGCACAAGCAATTCCTGGGTGGAGGAGAGTTTACCTTGAACTTTGGAAATTACAAAGTGGCCATTACCGTTCCTTCTGATCATATTGTGGCCTCGACAGGAGTTCTACAAAATCCGAAAGAGGTGCTTACGGCCGAGCAAAGACGTCGGTACGAAAAGGCCAAAACTGCTGATTCTCCCGTGATGATCGTTACTGAAGAGGAGGCCCGTGAAAATGAGAAGGAAAAAGCATCTGGCACGAAAACGTGGGTATTTGCAGCTGAAAATGTTAGGGATTTTGGATTCGCGACTTCGCGCAAATTTATCTGGGATGCCATGGGTGTTCAAGTCGGGGATAAAAGACCAATGGCCATGAGCTACTACCCAAAGGAAGGGAATCCACTTTGGGAACAGTACAGTACAAAAGCTGTAGCACAAACGCTCGAAACGTATAGCAAGCACACGATCGATTATCCATATCCCGTGGCTATATCGGTTCATACGAAATGGATTGGTATGGAGTATCCGATGATCTGTTTCAACGGTGGTCGGCCTGAGGCGGATGGTACTTATAGCGAGCGAACCAAGTATGGTATGATCTCCGTGATTATTCACGAAGTAGGGCACAATTTCTTCCCAATGATCATCAATAGCGATGAGCGACAGTGGACATGGATGGATGAGGGATTGAATACTTTTTGCCAGTACCTTACCGAGAAAGAGTGGGATCGCAATTATCCTGTGCGCCGCGGATCAGCAAGAAATATTACCGATTACATGGGAGGAGATAAGTCGAATATCGTTCCTATAATGACCAATTCAGAGACCTTGAAGCAGTTTGGAAACAACGCCTATGGAAAGCCTGCAACAGCGCTAAATATCCTTCGTGAGACGGTCATGGGCCGTGAGCTGTTCGACTACGCCTTCAAAGAGTACAGTCGGCGTTGGGCATTTCGCCATCCCGCACCTGCCGATCTATTCCGCACCATGGAAGATGCTTCAGGCGTTGACCTGGACTGGTTCTGGAGAGGATGGTTCTATACGACCGACCATTGCGATATAGCCATGACCGATGTGAAGTGGATGCAAATGGACACCAAAGACCCACAAGTCGAAGCAGCCTTTAGAAAAGAAGCCGATGCCAACGCTCCTGCCGATATTGCCAAGCTTCGCGATAAGGACGGAATTCCACAAACCCGTCTAGAGGGAGATCCTTCGATTCATGACTACTATACGCAGCGCGACATCTACAGTGTGAATACGCTTGACAAACAAGAGTATGAGGAGTTTTTGGCCTCTCTTACCGACGAAGAAAAGGAGTTTATCAAAGGGGGGAAGAACTTTTACCAGATCACTTTTGAGAATCAGGGCGGACTCGTCATGCCATTGATCCTAGAATTCGCTTATGCAGATGGTACAAGTGAAATTCGCCGCATTCCAGCCGAGATTTGGCAGCGGAACAACGAAGAAGTGACCAAGGTATTCGTGACGGATAAAGAAGCAGTTCAGATTAGTTTGGACCCAATGTTGGAAACGGCCGATTGTGATGTTTCTGATAATTACTGGCCAGCACGCCCAACACCAACGCGTTTTGAGATCTTCAAAGAAAAAGAAGGTGGCCGTCGAGGTGGAGGTGGTGAAAATCCGATGCAGCGCGAACAACGCAACAAAGAAGCCGAAGGAAAATAGAATAGGAAAGGAAAAATTTAAGAAGCGGATGGACAGCAGTTTATCCGCTTTTTTTATGTTGTAAATTCAATAAGCAGCAAGATTTTTACTTCTTACTGTCGATGTATTTCAAGAGAGCGGCTTTTGATTTTTTACGCAGACTCTTACCGAACCAAGGAATCATGCCCATGAAAAAACCTTTGGTGCCAAAAGCCTGGATAGCCCATCTCCACAAGTTAAAACAGTCGTCATGGTTGACGATGAGTCCGTCCTTGAACTCAAATGAAGCGTTGATTTTGTTATGTACCCGTCTGCCAGTAGGCGAAAAATTATAACGAGCTTCCCACTTGGCAATGCCCCTTTTTTCGTCTTGCATGATATTGTAATACGACACCACCAAATCGCCTTTGCTGCGTTCGAGCAACATACGCCACATCCACTTGACTTCTTCGCCATATAAATATCCAAACGCAGGATCATTGAAGACGATGTCCTCGTGGTAACACGCCGCCATAGCATCGGCATCTTTCCGGCGAAAAGCCTCGTAGAATTGGGCGATTATAGAGTCTTCTTTTTTCAAATGGCTGTTGGTCTTAGTTGCCAATTTGCAACAAGTTCGCGAAAATAGGAAATGTCCGCTCGAATCAATGTCGCAACATGAATATTTGGG
Organism: Flavobacteriales bacterium; assembly: GCA_015665315.1. Taxonomy (GTDB): domain Bacteria; phylum Bacteroidota; class Bacteroidia; order Flavobacteriales_D; family Sanyastnellaceae; genus JADFAK01. Next base: position 69,474 of record JADFAK010000001.1, read on the forward strand.
AAAATTTGGGTGGTAAAAAGATTGAATATGTTTTATCTAGAATTTTACAAATCGAAAATGAAAACGCTAATTTGGCGCTCAAAATAAGACACTATGAAACTTTTGCCATTTGTATTCCTCTTTTTAAGCCCTTTTATTCTGCATGCCCAATGGGAGCAAGTTGGTCAAACCGTTTTAGGAGAAGAAGATTACGCCTATTTTGGCGAAGCGGTCAGCATGAGTGATGACGGAAGCACGGTGGCCGTTTCCGCCCCATTGGTCGATTCCAATGGACTTGAAGACAATGGACAAGTGCGAGTTTATCGCCTAGTTGGTAATGTGTGGACTCAAGTGGGCAGCGGTATTTCGGGAGAGTTCTGGAGTGAAGGATTCGGAAATTCCTTGAGTTTGAGTGCCGATGGGAATATCCTGGCAATTGGCTCTGCATGGGGAGATGAGGGCTACGGCTATGTCAAGGTTTTCGAACTTATCGATGATGAATGGGCCTTAAAGGGGAGTAAACTGACCGGTCCTCAAGAACATGGGAATTTTGGCATATGTGTAAGTCTATCTGACGATGGACTCACCCTAGGTGTTGCGCGAGACGGCTTCAATGGAAGTTATGGCGCGCATGTATACGAATTTGACGGCAATGCTTGGGTCAATACGGGTGGCCCCTCGAGTTCCTATAGCGTTAAAGCGATCACAATGAGCGGCGATGGAACAATGATGATTTATGGCGGACAAAACTTTCTACACCCAACGAGAAAAATTGATGGAGTTTGGACGGTATTGTCCAATATGTCGGTAGGTACCGGTGGAATCAGTTCAGGATCAAATTTTCTATCTATCAGCGGCGATGGCAATGTTTGGGCCTGGGGAGGTGAAAACTGGGATAACCAAGCTACCGATGGCGGACGAATAACCATCATCGACATGACAGATCCTGATAATTGGGACTACAGTTACATTTACGGCAGCTCGTTTAACCACCTAGGTCGGTCGGTAAGTCTGAATTACGACGGGACAGTCATGGCAACATTGGGCGGACAAAACAGAATTTACAAGTTGATAGACGGAGAATGGGTCAATAGCTATACAATTCCCGAAGCTTCTACTCGGACTAGCCTGAACGGAGCGGGAGATATGCTCGCGATTGGCACCAACGAGTTTGATAATTCGGAATTTTTGAACGTCGGCCGTATGTTGGTTTATGGTGATTTACCCAACACGCCGCCAACCATGGATTGTCCTCCGAATATGACGGTAAGTACCGATGCAGGTTTGTGTGGAGCAGTAGTTGAATTCTCAGCGATAAACGCAAATGACGCTGAAGATGGACCCCTAACTTCAGTCCAAACTGGCGGACTAGCAAGTGGCGAATTATTTCCTTTGGGTTCGAGTACGGTCACATTCACAGCGACAGATAGTGGCGGTCTCACGGTCGTTTGTCAGTATGAAATCATTGTTGTAGACAACGAATCACCTCAGGCATTTTGCAACAACTTCACCGCAGAGTTGGACGAGGATGGAATTGCTTCGATTTCAGCTGATGAGGTGAACAATGGGAGTACAGACAACTGTGAGATCAGTACTTATGAGTTGAGTACATCCGATTTCTCATGTGAGGATTTAGGTATAAGCACGGTCGAATTGATTGTGACCGACAATGCGGGCAATCAAGGAGTATGTCCAGCTATAGTTACGGTTGTCGACCTCATTGCACCAGTTGCCATGTGTCAGTATGTGAACCTAGACTTGGGAGAAGACGGCACAGTGGGCATTGAAGTTGAAGATCTCGATAACGGATCATTCGATAATTGTGACTTTGAACTTACAGCTAGTATGCTTGAATTCGATTGCGGAAACCTGGGCCAGATTCCAGTAGTATTGACAGCCACTGACGCCAGCGGAAACAGCTCAACATGCTCTACAGAAGTAACTGTTTCAGATGCGACAGTGCCTTCGATGACTTGCCAGGATATCACTGTTTCCCTCGACGAAAACGGCGAAGGCTCTTTAGTAACTGAGGATATTGACAACGGTAGTTTTGACAACTGCCTAATAGCGCTAGGTGTAGATATTACAGAGTTTACTTGCGACGATATTGTGGCCCCAGTTGAGGTAACGTTGACCGGGACAGATTTTGCAGGTAATCAGGCAACATGTACTTCTATGGTAACTATAGTTGATGAAATTGCTCCTGAAGTAATATGTCCCGACGACTTTGAAATTATTTTGTACGATGTAGATGCCTTTATTCTGGACGATTTATTTGCCGAAGGCTTAATTAGTGCAACTGACAATTGTGATGGAGTTATCGTTTTTACACAGGATCCAGCACCGGGTACAGAGCTCTTGCTAGGAGATGTTTATACGATTTCAGTTACGGCAACGGATGAGTCATTGAATAGCGCTACTTGCACCACTGTAATCACGGCAGATCACGGTTTGGCAGTTGAAGAATCTGGATTTTCTTCATTCCTAGTGATGCCAAACCCCGCTCAATCTTCAATTCAAATTCTGGGATTGGCCGATACACAAAATGTTGAGGTTGTCAATGCATTAGGGAATGTTCTACTGAGCGAAAGTTTGTCCTCGAAAGGCGAATTGAACATTGAACAATTGTCGACGGGCATCTACTTTGTGCGTTTGGGTGATGGCGGTATGATTCGCTTTGTGAAGTTGTAGTATATAATTTCCGCTTTAAAATGCTTAAGCCGACTTAATTAAGAAGCTAGTCGGTTGTGGAACGGCTAATTGAGTGCTTAGTTAAAGCCAATTGAATCTTCAAAACTGAAATTCAACCCATGGTTTTATATCTTGCCCTTTTGTAAATTGTCCTTGTACGTCAGTCAAATAAAAAACACATGGCCCGCCACATCAAAAAGTCAAAAAGTGAAATCGGACTTTCTCCGTATGCCTTTGTTTTCAGAGGGGAGCAAAAGATCAAGGATGTCCTCCTTCGTTTGATTGATTTCAACGCCGAATCTCTGAATGAATCGGTTGTCGATTCGGTGTCCAAAGCAGCGAAGTACCAGGAAAAGGACTCGGTTACTTGGTTCAACGTCGACGGTCTGCATAACACCAAATTGATGCAGGAGATTTCGAAAGACTTCAAGTTGGACCCGCTGATGCTGGCCGACGTAATGAACGTGGACGCGCGACCTACAGTTAAGGAGTACAACAACTCGATTTTCATTTCGATCAAAATGCTTCGGCTCGATGAAAAATCGGAAAATGTCCTTTCGGAAAACCTCAGTTTGATTTTAACGAAATCTGTACTATTTACGTTTCAAGAACGAAAAGGAGATGTATTCGAACCCGTGAGAGAGCGCATTCGATTGCAGAATGGACGAATTCGAAGAGGAGGGACCGATTATCTATTATTTGCCCTTTTGGACATCGTCATCGACCACTACATTTATTTGGTAAGTGTGCTGGGCGAGAAAATTGAAGCCCTCGAAGACCAGTTATTGGCCGAGCCTACGCAGGAAGTCGTGGAAACAATCAACTTCTATAAACGAGAGTTGAATTTCTTACGAAGGAGCATCAAACCTGCCAAAGAGATGATCTTTTCATTGGTGAAGTTGGACACCGTCCTGATTAATGAAGAAACTGCTCTTCACTACCGGGAGTTGATGGACAATGTGAACCAGGCCAACGAATCGTCCGATCATTACCGCGAAATACTATCTGATCAATTGAATATTTACCACACGACGATAAGTGGAAAACTGAACGATATCATGAAATTCCTTACGGTTTTTTCGGTCGTTTTCATTCCTCTAACCTTCATCGCTGGAATCTACGGAACCAATTTCGATTTCGTTCCTGAGCTACATTTCAAGTACAGTTACTTCATTATGTGGGGTGTTTTCGTTGTGCTCGCGATTGCCATGCTGATGTACTTCAAAAACAAGAAGTGGCTATGAAAAAGTTGGTGAACACATTCGAAGTTGATGAAAAATCGAATTCGATCACGATAACGAGAGAGTTTCAAGCCGATCTCCGGCGCACATGGCAAGCATGGACGTCGGCCGAGATCCTCGACCAATGGTGGGCCCCTAAACCCTGGAAGTCCAAAACCAAGTCGATGGAGTTTAAGGCGGGTGGGCACAGACATTACGCTATGTGCGGACCGGAAGGCGAGGAACATTGGGGGCTCACAAAATTTGACACCGTCCGAGAATACGAAGGATTTACCGGCTCCGATTGCTTTGCCGATGCCGATGTCCATATAAATGAAGCACTCCCAGTTTCTGCTTTTGAGGTGAATTTCATGGCGAAAGGGGAGACAACAATCGTCACAAATCGTGCTACGTATGCCCATGTAGACCAACTTACCGCGACTTTGGAAATGGGATTTGAAGATGGAATAACCATGGCCATGGAGGGTTTGGACGATGTCTTGAAGCGGAGCCTGGATCAATAATAAGGAGGATGAAAAGGGCTAGTTGGGCAACGCCGACAGCTAGTTATGATTATTAATTTCTATTGCCGATAAAATGAAGACAATCAATTGGACCGACCATTTTTTCAATTTCTTAGCTGTTATCTTGGGGGTGCTTTTGGCCTTTCAAATTGGCTCGTGGAGCGAAACCAAGAAGTCAGACAACGAGCGTATTGAGATTATTCAATCCTTTATCAAAGAACTAGAAGAAGATCAAACGAATTTTAGCGGCTATCAAATTCCCTTGAACGAAAAGCAGTCGGCTACCATAGGCTCTCTTCTGGAGAATATTCTGACCAATCAGCTAGATAGCGTGGAAAATCAACTGGGGGTTACGCTTGAAGTGCAAAATGTAAATCCCGTTTCAACCACCTACAACTCAGTCATTTCAAGTGGGAAACTGGGGCTGATTGGCGATTTCGAAATCAAGAAAAGATTAAGCGGCTATTACGATGGCTTGGCCCTGGAAGCCATCAAAACAGGTGAACTACAAGTCGATTTTTTCCTGCAGGAATTGCTGCCGTGGATAATGCAAAATGTCAACCTAGTCCAAATGGACACCCAATCACTAGGTGGAAATAGTGAGCTTACGAACCGACTTATCATTTACAGATCTCTCGTTGATAACAAAACGGAAAAGTACCGACATATTGACGAAGCTGCTAAAGCCCTGAGCGAGGATTTGAAATCTTTGCTCGACGAATAAATGAGTGGAAGGTAATTCACTAGTGGTGGGGGTTCTTTAGCCTATCGGCAAATGTTTATTCTGAGTAGTGAGTGGTTTTAAGGGACAAAAATCATTTGCGCTCGTCGCACAATAAAACACCTTAGGTTGTAACACAAGTTGTCAAGGAAAAATTGGCATCTCGCCTTCGATTTTTTGTTACTTTTGCAGGCGCAGATTAGCGATTAATTTTGCAGCCAATTCAGGCCGGTTTTTGTCCAATTGCACCCTGTGCACGATGATGATTGCCATAAATCAGATTCCTAGATTATGAAAGAATCATTTACTATTTCTCGATCGTTTCCAGCCTCCCCGAAGGAAATCTATGACGCTTGGTTGGATTCCAATAAACATGCAGCTATGACGGGAGGAGAGGCCCATTGCAGCAAGGAGCTTGGTGAAGAGTTTTCGGCGTGGGATGGCTATATATCAGGGGTTAATTTGGACTTGACTGAGAATTCGGAGATAACGCAAACTTGGCGCACGTCGGAATTTGAGGAGGACGATGAAGATTCGCTTTTGGTCGTGCATCTTACACCTACTGAGAATGGGACAGAAGTGACCATCGACCACTGCAATATCCCTGAAGGACAAACACAATACAAGCAAGGCTGGGAGGAGAATTATTTCACGCCAATGGAACGGTTCTTCTCCAAAAAATAATGAAAGCTTAAAGATTTAAGGAGAACATGGGAGACCAGACTATTGAATTGATCACCAACGTTGGTATATTCATTGGAATACTTACTGTTACTGTCCTCACGGCTTATTTGGTCAATCGGTTTTTCAAGCGGTTGATTCACCAGTCGACCGAGTTCATGCAGAATGACCCGACGAATTACTTGTTTTTTAGGCATGCCATTACCGCCATGATCTACATCGTCGGAATTAGCATTGCCATCTTCGTAATGCCCAACCTCCGGGCGCTGGCCAGTTCTCTTTTGGCAGGAGCCGGAATTTTGGCCGTGGCGATTGGTTTTGCGTCCCAACAGGCTTTGAGTAATATTATTAGCGGACTGTTCATCGTGATTTTTCGACCGTTTAGAATCAATGACCGCGTTTCTTTGCGTGATATGGTCGGAATTATTGAGGATATCACATTGAGACATACCGTCATCCGGGATTTCGAAAACCGTAGGATTATCATTCCAAACGCAGTAATTAGTGACGATGTGATCATCAACGCAAGCATCTCAGACGAGCGCATCTGTAGAAGAATGGATTTTGGAATCAGCTATGACTCCGATCTAAAACTGGCGAAATCAATCATTCGAGATGAAATAGCCAATCACCCTTTGTCCATTGATGGGCGCACGGATATTCAAATAGAAATGGGAGAAGATGTTGTGCCAGTCCGCGTGCTCAGTCTCGGTGATTCTTCAGTGAACCTGCGAGGATGGGCTTGGGCCAATAGCGCCGCAGAAGCTTTTCTGTTGGAATGCGATCTCTACGAATCTGTAAAGCTGAGGTTCGATAAAGAAGGCATCGAGATTCCATTCCCACACAGAACAATCGTTCAAAAGGTCCCAAAATCTAAAAGTTAGTCCTGGACGTCAATTGTCTTATGATTTTCGCACAAGGCAAATGCTGTTTCAACGTTCAGCGACCTGCAATCAACACTTAATAATTGTTTGATTCATCCTACTTCCGGAAAAATGACTATCTGTAAAGTAGCACCAACATTAACCATTGCTCCCCGTTCATGGATGAAGGCGCACGTGTTTCGCAAAAGCTGCCGAAGGAATTCTGTACCTAACGGCACGGGATATCACGTTGTGGGTTGACTGCTACCGATATATAGTCCCTACGGGACATGTTTTGGTTGTGAAAAGAAATATCTTCCTCTGTTTAAAGCAGAACTTGAAGGCCAGAGCGAGTCGGAGATCGAGTATTTAGATGTTTGTCTTACGCCCCCCTAAATCGCCCTGATCATTACCCAACGGAAACACCAATACTTATCTCTTTCTATTATCTCTCCCTATTATCTCTATTTAAAGTTGGAGAGCTTGAATGCCAGAGCGAGAGCGAGTTTTGAGAAATTCGGTTGTTCACATGGTTTTTTCTTGGTGAAACTGAACAGTTCAATCTGTCCTGATCTTCCAGACCTATATATAGCTGCACATTCAAATTGAAATCACATGAACTTAGGTTTCCACAGGCGTCCGTGGCCGTGAGTGTAACTGTATACGGTCTTATGCCAACACCAGAGAAAGCACTTCGTATCTGCAGTTCAATGTTCTGCATAATGCATTTCGTAAGATAGCCCTATATTGTCACAAATAAAAAAAACCAATCAACATGAAAAAGATTAACCTTCCATCTTTTGGAATAGGATTCGTAGCAGCAATAGCGGTTACAGCTCTCTTCGCGTTTTCTTCAAACGATTCGACTACGGCAGTTGGAGATGAAGAAATCGGACGCTACCAAATTTCAGGCACCGGTACTCCTGGGTATGCATGGGTTTTGGACACCAAACGAGGAAAGATTAAATTGGTGACAGACAATGCAACGACTAAGGCAAGTTTTTACTTTGACGAAGACCATTGATCAATAAATAAACTGAAAGTAAAAGTCGGCCTGCATCATGTAGGGCCGATTTTTATTTTTGCCTTAGTTTTACTCAGAATTTTCAATCGAGAGTACGAGAATCTGCGAGTTGCTTATGACAAAGCCGACTGTGAAAAGGCTATTGTATATATATTCGATATTTCCCCTATTTTTGTTTTTTTAAGCCAACATTATGAAAAGCCTAAACCAATTATTCTTATCCTGTATTTTAACGTTAACCACCTTTGTCCTTGGTGCTCAATCCCCCCAAATGGATTGGTCGGGTGAGTTTGAAGGTACTTGGAGCCTTACTGGATCACAAATTCTAGATCCTGGATTTGAAGATGTGATTGTTTTCTGGGTGCGTTCTGGGGTAACGACATATAAGCAGACAAGTTATTTGATTGGGGTCGACCGGGAAACGTTGGAGGAAGTCAATCGAGTTTCTGTGATGGGAGATCCTGACATGAAAAGCCTGTGGGGGCAAGCCTATGCAGGAGATAAATGCATTTATTTCCCTACATACGTTTACGATAAAAAGTCAAAAGAGACAACCGTCTATTGTTATAAGCTTGATTCGTCATTCGAATTAGACACTGCCCCGAAAAAATGCTTTACTGGACCGTCGCCAGATAGAGAAGGTTCATTCGCTGTGCGCCAAAACTCAAACAAGGAGTTTTTGGTATTTAGTTATCATAAGCGTGACAAGAAGGCCAAAGTTGATCAACTTCATTATTACGTCATGAACAATGACTTCGAATTGATCAATTCCAATGTCATTGAAAGACATTACAAAACCGAAGAACCTGGTGGAGGTTACTTTGTTTATGACAATGGAGTAGTGTACACTAATCCAAGCGAACCATCAGTACTTAATATTGTCGATTTCAAGGATCATAAAGAATATAAAATCCGGAATAGTGCTGAAATGCCGTTGAGGTGTTCGGAAGTTGAAGTAACAGCCTCAGGCGAACTTTACGTAGCTGGATCTTATTTGGAATTAGGGGAGAAAGCAAGGAAAGTAGAAGGGCTTTTCATGGCCTATATTGATCTCAAGAACGAAAAATTGGCTCATTTTGAAACGATGCCTTTGGAGAATGTGGCTGATCAAGTGCATCTGAGTGTCAGTCACGTTGAATTTACCGACGATGGAGCTGCGTATTACATGACCTCAGTTTATCGTCCTGAGCTCGAGCCAGCACAGCGTAATACGTTTCAATTGTACTATATGGATCAACGCGGAAGAAACTGGAGAAAGGATTTGCCAATTCCTGCACAGACCTTGAGTGCGGCCTATTTTGCTCAAAACTTGCATCCGAGAGTTGGTCTTATAGACAACAATATTTGCATTTTATACAACGACACGGAAAAAGGTCTTGAAGTCGATCTAGACAATTTCGAATGGAAAGGAAGAAACGATCTGGGGCTTTTGAACTTAGGTCGGCCAGGCGGAAATTCTCTGTCTGTCCTCACCATCAACCAAAATGGTGTTATGAGTAAAGTGAACCAACAGGTGGATCATGGTCAGTTTTTTAACGGTGAATATGAGGTTGGAGAAAACGTCGTTTACTCGCCAATTCGATATGTTAAAGGAATGGTCTTCCGTGATTCTTCAATAATGGCCGTTCGATTCAAGTAGAGTTTCTCCTGTATTCCAAGGTAGAGTTCCTTCGCCCGTTGCAGTTACGAGCAAACATCACTCGCTTGCAAAGTAAATATCGGGATAATTGAAGCGCAGCAGTAGTGTTGCCAGTCAATCTTTGCGATATGGGGCTTGGGGGTAACAAGCCCCGAGGGGGTGCAGGGGGCTACATCATTTCTCGGAGGCGCTGGTTGAGCTGACGTTTATAATCATCAGTTAACCATCTGAAGAAATTCTCTGTGTTTTTGGAAATGCATCGTGTGTATTGCTTCACGCGGTAGTCGATCTCTGGATGAAGCTCTTCAGCCAGTTCCAATGCATCGAATACATCCTCGCAGTTGTTAGATAAAAGCTGGGCATGCTGCATGATTGAATTATCAATAGCCGTTTTGGGCTTTTGACCTTCTTTTACAACTTTGATGTATTCCTTTTTCATGTCAAAAGGAACCAGATCTTCTTTCTTGAACTTTGCTTTGAGGTCATCGGGCATTTCATACCTGAACTGCTGCTCAATTTCGTCATCGCTGGCCAAGTTCTCCAAGTAAGAGTTTGGCGAACGGAAAATATCCTGCCAGTTCATGTACGATTCCCACAATCCAAAACGACGTGAGTTGTTACCTAAGTCAATGACGTTGAACGTTGGCTTGTCTGGTAAAACACGAGATCCTCGACCGATCATTTGATGGTAAAGAGTCAATGACTTTGTAGCCCTGTTCAAGATAATTGTGCCCACTGTTGGTTCGTCAAATCCAGTAGTAAGAATACTTACCGAAGATAAAATGGCATCTGGCTTGGTCTTAAACCATTCAAGAATTTCTTTACGCTCGCTTTCAGAATTGGTATTGTCCAAATGGCGGATTTCATAGCCGGCCTCTCTGAACATCTCATATACTTGACGCGAGGTCGCTATACCGTTGTTGAAAATCAGCGTTTTCGTCCCTTTGGCCTTTTCTTCATACGCATACAAAAGCTTCTCTTGCATGAAGTAGTTGCCATACAATCTCTCAGAACTCGAAACAGTGTAGTCGCCGTTAACGCCGATTTTAAGCGATCGGAGATTTACGTCGTAGCTGTATGTAGTTGCCTTTGCCAAGAAGCCTCGGCTGATAAGGGTGCTGATAGATTCACCTACAATTAATTCATTGTAATTGTCGCGAAGAGGTAACTTGATGTTTGAACTGAGTGGGGTAGCCGTGACACCTAGAATGATGCAGTTTTCGAAAAACTTGAATAGCTTTCTAAATGAATTGTAGTGCGCCTCATCAACGATGACCAAACCTACGTCGTCCAACTCAACTTTTTCGTCGTTCAGACGATTGTTGAGCGTCTCTACCATGGCTACAAAGCAGGAATAACCACTGTCTTCTTCTAGTTCTTTTACCTTGCTGTTGATGATCTTGTTGGGAACCTTGACCTCATCCAACATCCTGGATGTCTGTCCGCACAACTCAATTCGGTGCGTGAGGATAAGTACTTTCTTACCCGTTTCCTCGATGTACTTTTTCGAGATTTCTGAGAAGATAACCGTCTTTCCTCCACCAGTAGGCAGTTGAAAGAGAAGGTTGTACTTGTTTGGAAACTCACGCATCCGCTCGAAAATCCGATCGATAGCAGCGACCTGATAATCATATAGGATTTTCCCTTGCTTTTTATCTAACAGATCTATCGGTTCCAGCGTCATTTCCTCACATTAAAAGATTGGCAAAAATAGCTCCAAATTCATGGAGAGAAAAGGGAATCGGATAAAATGTTCATAACAAGATGTGAATGAAAAAGTCTATGTCCCCGGGTTGCACTAACATTGAAAACGACTATAACGCGCGATTATTGAATTTGAAGACATGCAAGTAAAAATTCACGACAGCTGGAAGGTGCTCCTGAAAGATGAGTTTGAGCAAGATTATTTCAAGGCACTTACCCAGTTTGTACGCTCTGAATATACTGTGAACCAATGTTTTCCGCCCGGTGCAAGGATTTTTTCCGCTTTTGATCATTGCCATGCCGATCAAGTCAAAGTGGTCATTATTGGACAGGACCCTTATCATGGGGACCTGCAGGCAAACGGCTTGTGCTTTTCGGTGAATGATGGAATTTCAGTGCCCAGATCTTTGCAAAATATCTACAAAGAAATTCATGCCGACCTCGGAAAACCCATCCCAAAATCGGGAAATTTGGAACATTGGGCCGATCAAGGAGTGCTTTTACTCAATGCAACTCTCACCGTTCGTGCCCATGAAGCCGGGTCACACCAGAAGCAAGGTTGGGAACAATTTACCGATGCCGTAATCGCTAATATCAATGAAAATTGTAAGCATGTGGTCTTTATTCTTTGGGGCGCATTCGCGCAAAAGAAAGGGGCAGTAATCGATCGGACAAAACACCACGTTCTGCAAGCTGTGCACCCTTCTCCACTTTCGGCGAGCCGGGGATTTTTTGGGTGTAAGCACTTTTCGCAGACCAACGCCTATTTAAAGTCGGTGGGGAAAGCTGAAATTGATTGGTGAAAAGATGATTTGCCGACAGCTATGCATTTGCCGAATGGCTGATAAACTCAATGCAATGCTGCGCGCAAAGGCAACTTGGAACAGATAACTCCCTCTGCTTCATTGAGTTCGTTCAGGCGCTTGTACACCTCGTCTTCGGGCCAATATTTGAGAGCCATTACCACAAATATATTCCCATGCTTGGCTTCGCTGGTCCACAACTCCTTGTAAAATTTCTTGAGTTCAGGATCTTCCAATCCCTCGGCAACTAGTCGAAATCGCTCGGCTCCGCGACACTCGATAATGGAGGCAAGTAACATCCTGTCCATGAGTCGCTCATCGCGGCCGTCCCTACACAATGCTATCAGTTGAGCCACGTATGGATCGGCGGGAATCTTGTCGGGCATGCGGATGCCGCGCTTTTCCATCAAACTGTACACCGATTTGAAATGCTCCAATTCTTCCAGGGCGGTATCGATCAATTCGGGAATGATCTCCGTGCGGTCGGGACACTTGGCTACAAAACTCATCGCCATACTGGAAGCCTTGCGCTCGCAATCGGCATGGTCTTGGAGGAAGGCATCGAAGTCAGACAAGACTGTTTGGGTCCAGGAGTCGGGAGTGTTCCACGAAAGTTCGAGTGAAAATTTCATAGGGCAAATCTACAAGCATAATTGGAAATAGGGGAAGCAATGACCACAAAGCTGCTTTGCTCAAGCGCCTTCCCCAAGATAGAAGACCCCAATGGCCAACATACAAATGAAAACACCCCACTTGTTGCGCGCCGAAAGCTGCTCGCGAAATAGAATCATCGACAAAATAGAAGAAGCCAAGATGATGCCCATATTGTTGATAGGGAAGATGAAAGTGCGACTAAATGGTGATTCAGATACCGCTTTAACCAAGAAGAATATCGAGCCGAAATTGATGATGCCCAATACAAATCCACCCACGATTTCCTTGAGACCGAACCATTCTTTTTTCACGATCGCTTTGAACAGAATGACGATCAATCCAATGGCAAATGCCATCGTGAATGGAAGGGTTGTAAGGAGGTAGTCTTTGGATGGATGTGAGGTGCTATTGCTGTAATGCCCGAGCGTCAAATCGATGAGTCCGCTACCTAAAAGAACTAGTATAGGTAGTAGTAATAACTTCTTGTCCTTCAGATTTATATCGGATTTCACGGAGGCGAGAAACACGCCAAAAAGCGCCATCAATAAACCCAGTGCGTGAAGCAGTCCAAAAGGTTCGTTGGGGTCGATCAATGGGAATACAATCACTGGAATTGCGAGGGACATTTTGGATGAAACAGATGCTACAGATACACCCAAATTTTGAGCCGTAAGCGCGATTAGATAGAAGATGCCAATGAACACCAAGCCAAGTCCGAGAAGCGGCCAGAAGAGTGGGAATGATTCAGCTTCGTCGAAGGTGATTTTGCCTCGGAGAACGAGCAGACCAAAGGCCATGGCCGTTCCGTAGTTGATGACGATGGCTGGAAAGGTTTTTACCTCAAAATGATCGAATGCCTTGAAAGCAAGGAAAACGCCTGTGGAGAACAGGATGCTCAGAAATAGCCAGATCATAGTTTGGAATATACTTGGACCTTGTCCGGACCGATGGTAAAATCTTCGCGCAGGTTGCCTTCAATTGTCGGAGCTTGAATTCCTCCTCCGAAAGTCCCTGTGCCAGTTAGAATCCGGGCTTCATCCCAGAGGCCCAATCGGATGAATTCATGGAGTGTATGGGCACCACCTTCGACGATCAGACTCCCTATTCCAAGGGCCAATACGTTTTTCAATTGATCTTGTAACCACGAATCACTAGCAGGCAAGACTATAACATTTTCTCGTTCTGGGCCTTCGGTAGCGAGGACTATGGTAGGGGCGAGGTCGTTAAAAACCGACTTCTCTCGGCTCAATACTTGTTTGGGATCAATGATGATTCGGATGGGGTTTTTGCCTTCTACTGCGCGCACTGTCAGGCTTGGGTTGTCGATTTCGACTGTTTTTCTGCCTACCAATATGGCATCCTCATCTGCCCTCCAGCCATGCGTCAATTCCTGCGCTTCTGGTCCTGTGATCCATTTGATTCCTTTCTCGTGCGCCGACCGTACTGGATCTATGAATCCATCGGCCGATTGCGCCCATTTCAATATTATGTACGGACGATTCTCGGTTTGATTGACGATAAACCGTCTGTTAAGCACCTGACATTCCTCAGTAAGAACGTCTTCAATAACCTGAATGCCGGCTTCTCTCAAGCGTTGAACTCCTTTCCCAGAAACCAGTGGATTCGGGTCTGTCATGCCAATGACCACTTGGGGAATCTGTGATTTAATGATTAAATCGGCGCAAGGAGGAGTCTTGCCGTGATGTGAGCAGGGTTCTAAGTTGACAAAAAGCGTCGCGTTGGTAAGGACTTCTTCGACATGGAGTGAATCAAAGGCATTGACCTCGGCATGGGGACCACCAAAGACCTCATGAAAACCTTCACCAATAATCTCGTCTTCACGCACTAGAACGCAGCCTACAAGTGGGTTAGGGGAGACCTTGCCTCTTCCATTTGATGCTAAATCCAAGCATCGTTGCATGTAATATTCGGGGCTTTTAGCCATTTAGGGCAGATTTTCCTTCTGCCGCCAACAGGGTGTTCATGATAAGCGAAGCGATGGTCATGGGACCAACTCCACCGGGAACTGGGGTGATAAAACTACTCTTGGCCGCAACTTCATCAAATAGCACATCTCCAGCAATTCGATAACCCCTTTTCTTCGTTTCATCGGGAACACGAGTGATGCCTACATCGATCACCACCGCGCCTTCCTTAACCATATCGGCTGTAACGAATTCGGCTCTTCCTAGAGCCACAACTAGTATATCTGCTTCGCGCGTCAATGCCGGTAAGTCCTTTGTCCGACTATGCGTCAAAGTAACTGTACAGTTTCCAGGATAGGCATTGCGACCCATCAATATACTCATGGGAGATCCCACGATATGGCTTCGACCAATAACAACACAGTGTTTTCCTGATGTTTCGACTTTGTACCGCTCGAGGAGTTGTAGAATTCCGTAAGGAGTTGCAGGAAGAAAACAAGGCAAGTTAAGAGCCATTTTCCCCACGTTCGAAGGATGGAAACCGTCCACATCTTTAAGTGGATTCACCGCTTCAATTACTTTTTGGTCATCGATATGCTTCGGCAAAGGAAGCTGCACGATAAAACCATCAATTTCGTCGTTTGTATTGAGTTTTTCTACTTCGGCAAGAAGCTGCTCTTCGGTCGTTTCACCATCAAGCGTAATAAGCGTACTCTCAAATCCCACGCGCTCGCAAGCCTTCACTTTTGACCCTACATAGGTCTGACTAGCGCCATCATTCCCCACAAGAATAGCAGCTAAATGCGGACGTTTAAACCCTTTGGCGGTCAGTTGTTCAACTTTTTCGGCTATTTCGGCCTGAATATCTAGTGAAGTCTGTTTTCCATCGAGAAGGGTCATATGCTTTATTCTTTAGGTTTTTAGCGACAAGCGCAAATGGTTGGGCTTACTTGATTCCCATTTTCTTCATCTGATTCATCATATTGAGCATGTTTTTCTTGTTGCTCATTTGTTTCATCATTTTACGTGTGCCGTCGAATTGCTTGAGTAGTTTGTTCACATCCTCCACAGTCGTTCCCGATCCGCGGGCAATGCGTGCTTTGCGACTTCTGTCTATGAGGGAAGGAGAAACGCGTTCTTTGGCAGTCATTGAATGAATAATGGCCTCAACTTGCTTGAAGGCATCATCTTCGATTTCAACATCTTTAAGTGCTTTACCCATTCCAGGGACCATGCTCATCAAGTCCTTGACATTACCCATCTTCTTGATCTGTTGAATTTGACCAAGGAAGTCGTTGAAGTCAAATTCGTCGCGGGTAATTTTCTTGTGTAGCTTTTTAGCTTCTTCCTCGTCAAACTGTTCTTGCGCACGCTCAACAAGCGACACCACGTCACCCATGCCCAAGATCCTGTCCGACATACGACTAGGGTGAAAGACATCCAGCGCTTCCATTTTTTCCCCAGTACCGACAAATTTGATCGGTTTATCCACGACAGAACGAATAGAAAGGGCTGCTCCACCTCGCGTATCACCGTCCAATTTCGTAAGGATAACCCCGTCGAAGTTGAGTCGGTCATTAAAAGTCTTAGCCGTATTTACGGCGTCCTGCCCAGTCATGGCATCCACGACAAACAGGGTTTCACTCGGATTGATCGCCGACTTAACGCTCTCAATCTCCTTCATCATCTCATCGTCAATGGCCAGTCGACCGGCTGTATCGACGATTACCACGTTGTGACCGTTGCTTTTGGCGTATTGGATTGCGTTTTGAGCAATTTGGGTCGCATTCTTGTTGTCGCGTTCCGAGTATACAGCAACACCTATCGACTCGCCGACAACATGCAATTGATCTATCGCTGCAGGTCGGTAGATATCGCAAGCAACAAGCAGTGGATTCTTTCCTTTTTTTACTTTTAACCAGTTGGCAAGCTTTCCTGAGAAGGTAGTTTTTCCTGATCCTTGTAATCCCGACATCAAAATCACCCCAGGATTCCCTTGGTAATTAATGTCAGCGCTTTGTCCGCCCATAAGCTCAGTAAGCTCTTCATGGGTGATTTTAACGAGCAATTGGCTTGGGCTAATGGCGTTTAACACGTCCCGTCCAATCGCTTTTTCGCGAACACGCGTGGTAAAGTCTTTGGCTGTCTTGTAGCTAACGTCGGCATCTAGCAAGGCCCGACGAATCTCCTTGGCAGTCTCGGCAACATTGATTTCCGTTACCTGCCCTTGTCCTTTGAGTACCTTGAAGGCACGGTCAAATCTTTCTTGTAAGCTTTCAAACATAATTTCAAGTAATTCGCTGCGAATTTACTGAATCTTCATTGAGCTTGCTAGTCGAAATTGAGCTTGTGTGTTCATTCTACTCAATCGACGCTGCTTTATCCTTGAAAATTAGTTGGTTGAGTGAACAAAATGAAGGCACAACTGTTGAATGTATCGATGAATGTTTAATTTGTATAGTTCAACCCGCGCAATAGGAATGCTTTCTAAATAGAAAACTTGCATAATTATTGGGATAATGTGTCCATTATTGTGAAAAAATGGTACTTTTCGGATGTAAATCAGCAATTAGTTATGCGTGCAGAGTATAATTTTTACTACTTTTGCGCAATAGGCAATTATTAATAATAGCAATCACATGAATTTAGATTTAACTGATACACAGCTATCTGACATGAAACATTTTTACGAAGTAGAGCTTCAGAAGACTGTAGCCAAACTTCGTCATCTTCAAGATGTGTTATCTAAAATGGATGGAGGCACACAGGTACAGATCAGTGTGTTAGATGCAACAGGAGGTGGTATGCCCACTACGAGACCGGCATTGTCCGACGATTCTTCTTCTGGAAAGCGCAAGCGTAAAAAGAAAAGAGGTCGTAAATCAATATGGGGTGAATTTATTCTTCAGACACTTAAGTCAACTGATCGACCTTTGCTTTACAGTGAGATCATTCAGGCGGCGAAAGTTCGATTCAATGTGCCTGATTCGAAGAAGGTTGCATTGAAGGCAGCTATTAACCAAAGTGCTTTTCGCTTGAGAACAATTCACAAGAAGATTGACACGGTGGGAGAAGAAGGAAAGAAAGAAAGATATATGGCGCTTTTAACTTGGTATGAGGATGGCAAATTGGCCCCTAAGTATAGCAAGTACATTAAGTAAGTCATAAAACTATTTCCTCTTTAAACTTAGAGGATTCAGCGAATTAGCGGAATAGAAGGAAACTTTTATTCCGCTTTTTTTGCTATATGAAAAGGTCATTGGAGCACAATTCGAGCTGGCAGTTGCTGCGAATTTGCAACCGATTGAATATAGTGAAAGACCTCAGGACACTGTGTGTAATAGCTGTGATTACTCCGACTAGAAAATGCATTCCGTCGAATATGCGAATACACTTTTTGGTTAATTACTTGATCGCAATTCACCTGGGTGACCCGCGCATATCTCTTGGAATTTCGGGCGCGCATACCTTGGTATCCTAGCCCTAGATGCTGCATGGCCGTCCAATTGAATGCCCAGTCGCCATTCGAATGAAAAATAAAAAGCCGGCTATCTATGTGAGAAATGGTCTTCCTCCACCGTTTAAGCGGCTTCATGGAATTTCGCAAAATAGAAGGGGCTAGGAGGTAGGCATGATCAAAATGTACTCGATCTCTTTTGATCATCTTCGACATGACCTTACTCCCCATGCTGTGAGTCATAATATCCATGCTTTGTGCCCTTGCTTCAATGTTGTTGGCTATGGGGCCCATTAGTTTGGCAGCTTTGAGCGATTGCCGATTGGCCCGGAAATAGGGGGATACTCCCAAATAAGAATCTCCTGGCCAACTCACACCTATCACCACATCGTACAAGTCGGTTGTGTATTGTTGCAAACTCCAGTATACATTGCAGAGATCTTTGTTGGCCTCAGACCAGCCCTTTGCCATTCCATGAACGACGAAAAGCACCCTTTTTCCCTCAACGCGGGCATTCCACTCATCCAATGTAAGCGCGCTAAATGCCGCTTCGTTGTTATGCAAAAGAACGGAGCTAGAATCATGGACCATGTCCATGTCGAATTGGCCGTAGAATTCATCTCCCGGCAGACATACTTGTGTCGTATGAAACAAGTCGGCCCGCAGGTTAAGCAACAGGAAATCCTGTCCGTGCAGAGAGCCAAAGCCTAGAAGAAAGAAAAGAAAAGTAAAGCGCTTGTACATACCTGAATTTGCAGGCGCAAATAAAGTGAATTGGTTGAAGGTGGAGATCACGTGATTCTAAAAATTTCTTAAGAAGAGATATTCAGTGACGACGTCAGTCTATGGTTGTAATTGTTGAGATCTCTTGTCTAGTAACCATCCCATCCATCGGGTTTGTAGTTGCTACCAGCCCCTGTTTCACTGCCCCTGTTACCCACGTGCTGTTGGAGTCATAATTGATGCTTTGAATATTGGTCATACTCATTTTAAAGTCATCCACCATGTCCATTTTGTCCGTGGCTGTGCTGTCGTTCACTCCAAACGACTCAGCCATGCTCTGCATCATTCCCTTCATCATTTCCGCAAACTCGCTCAAGTCAAGCTGGATGTCTTGTTCGATTAAATAAGTACCAGAATCATCGTCGGCCCGTACCAAGGTCAACACCGTGGTGGCTGAAATTTCTTTCGAAGGACTAAAAGGGTTCTCTTGACTTGTAGTAGTTGAAATTGATTCATTAAGTCGGTAATCGCTTTGATATGGAACAAGCATGAAACCTATCATGTCGAGCATATACGCCTCAATGTTTTCCTTGCTCATGAACACGGATTTAATAGGCATAAATAGCAGTCCAGCAAAAGAAGCCATTTCCGGAACTTTCTCTTCCATGATCTCAGTCATTTGGTCAATGCTTTTATTCATGAAATCTTGAGCTTCTTCATAGTTTAAAAGCTCAGCTTCGGCCGTGGTCTTGTCAATAGAAAACAACAGCTTTAAGTCTCTATAGTCCTTGAGCTCTTCTCCAATTTTAGCATAGAATGACGCTGCAGCCCTTAGTGCTTGATTTTCATAGACAACTTTAAGTGTGTAGCTTTCGGCGTCTTCATCGATCACTTTTATTTCGGCTTGGTTGTAGATTGTGGTGTCAGAAATGAGAACATCATTTTCAAATTCTCGTTCGTTTTGCTCGAAGTTCAAAGTCTTCTTCGTGCCTTTTTTCCATTGTGGAGTGAAATTATAAGTCTGTGCTGTTCCTACTAACGCAAGTACGATTAGAATTAACGTTGAGATCGATCTCATGTGTAACTATGTATTAATTGACGGTGGCAAAATAGCACTAAAGTTTCAACCGATGCTCCATGGATGAATGGATTTGATGATTGCTTGACGTTTAGCCATAGGAATCCAGGACCCAAAGGCACGGAAAAATTGTGGGTGGGCAAATTTCTACCTATATCTCGTCCCTACGGGACAAGATTTAATCGAATTTAGAGATAGGTAGTTACTTTTTAACGGGACACGATGCTTTACAGATCTATACTCCTTCAGGACAAAATAGTCTTAGCGCCTACTATCGATCAAATCAATAGATTTCCCATAACGTCAGTTCCTAGTGGCGCAATGCGGAAAGTCCTGATGGATTATGTCAATTAACCAAAAAGAACAAACTAAAAGCGGTCAAAAATAAAATGCCTCCTATGCTCAAGATCCGGAGGGCGATGCCGGGCTGATTGTCTTTCGGGAAGTTCTTGTCTGTTACCAAGCGGTAGTTGACAATGGCGATGAGGGGGGCGATGAGGAATGAAATGGTTGTGGCTAAGTCTATCAGTCGTTTGAACCCTGAAGCATTTGCATTTGCGAATAGCAGAAAATGAATAATAGCATAGGCGCCGACTGCCGATAATACCAGTACGACAGCTGTATAATTTTTGGACTCAGCGGCATTTGCCGAAGGCTTGATTAAAACAATGCAACGACCCAACGCGCGTGAGTAACCGTCGAAAACGGCAATGCAGGTCCCGAGCATGATAGCAAATGCGGCCGAACCTATGACAATATAACTCCAATCACCAATGGTATGCGTGTACAAGGAAACGACGTGGTGGGCAAATTGCGCTGAACTATCGGGAAAAGCCTCCCCCGTACCGAACATCAGGAAGGCGCCAAGAGTCACGAAGCAAATCGATAGGATGGCCGAAATAGAATAGCCAAAGCGGAATTCGAATAGAGTCTCCTTCAGCGTGGGTTTGTAGCCCGTTTGGTCCATGCGCTCGATGGTCCACAGACTGTTCCATGCACTCATGTCTACGGCGGTCGGCATCCAGCCCATCAGCGCGATGAAAAAGGCGATGTCTTGCGTGTTCCATTCGATGTCGGGAAGCAGTGAAGTGGTGCTCACCGGTCCATGGAAGAGGGTTAAGGTAAAAGCCACAACTGTGCTCACCAATAAGACCGCAGCGACAACTTTGATGAGGGAGTCGAGCAGACCGTACTTCCCAAAAATCAGAATCAGGATGCTGGCCAGAAACAAAATGGAAGTAACGAGAGGCAAGTTGCCAATACCGAAAAGATTGTCCAGAAATCCGGCCGTAACTATGCCCACGGCTGCAATGACGAAGAACATCGAGGCGAGGGTAAGTCCGATATAGGTCCACAGCATCCATTTTCCGAGTTTGCGATACCCGTCGATCAGACTTTCGCCGGTGACATTGGCGTAGCGCGAACCAAATTCGAAAAAGGGGTACTTCATGATATTGGCCAGGATGATGATACCGACCAAGGCAAATCCATATTGAGCCCCCGCACGTGTAGACTGCACAAGATGCGACACACCAATGGCTGTGCTGGCAAAAAGAATGCCTGGACCAAGCGTTCGGAGGAGATTTGACATGTTCATGGGTCGAATATAATTATTAGCTTTCAGGAATTGGCGTAATTGCGTTCACACAATGACAAAAGAGAAAGAGATGAGAATATTGATAATTGGTGGACAAGGAACCATAGGGAAAGTAGTAACCGATCATTTTTCTGTCAAGAACGATGTGTGCGTTGCTGGAAGAAGCAGTGGTGACGTCCACATTGATATAGCCAATAGTAAGTCTATCCAAGAAGGCTTAGAACAATTGGGAAAATTTGATGCTATCGTGTGCATTGCAGGAGAAGCTAAATGGGACAATTTCAAAGATCTATCTGAGGAGGATTATTATATCGGTCTAAGGAGCAAGCTCATGGGGCAGGTGAATCTTGTACGAATTGGCCAGAATTATTTGAATCCAAATGGTTCGATTACGCTGTCCACGGGGATCTTGGCAGATGATCCCGTTGTGAAAACGTCTAGTGCTGCCATGGTCAATGGTGGAATTCACAGTTTTGTACAGGCCGTAGCCCTGGAAATTGAAAATGGAATTCGGGTGAATGTGGTTTCATTGGGTATGGTCGAAGATGCGTATGAAAAGTACAAGGACTATTTCCCTGGCCACAATCCGGTCTCTATGAAGAAGGCTGTCAACGCGTATGTGCGTAGTGTGCATGGAAAAGGAAATGGAGAAGTGATTCGGATGTACAATTAATTGTCCTACACCAACCTGTAAGTAACGTGAGTCGGTGAATTTCGGAATGGCAATTCCCACTTTCAGACGAAACCCTACAATTTAAAATCAGTATCACAGTTTGAACAATATGACTATCATGAAAAACATTGCTCTCCTGTGCGTTCTTTTACTGATCACTTTTTCGGCTATGTCCCAAGTGCCTGCCGGTGATCGTATTATAGGTATGCAAATTGACGAAAGCGAGCTCGAAGATTACGAGTCTGCACTCGAACGGGCCAAGTCGATGTGTGCGTCTGTTGTCCACCTTTCCTTTTCTTGGGGAGCGATGGAGCCCGTGCCTACCGAAATAGGTGGTGAGCTTATTAGTCTGCTTGAAGTCGTTGACTTTTACTACCCCTCCCACGACCTCGCTGTCGAACTGAATATCCCCGTGTACAATACAGTAGTCAAAGACGTTCCTTCCGATCTTGTTGATGTCGATTTCGATGATCCGATCATGATTGAGCGTTTTGAAATTTTGCTCGACAGTGTATTTGCCCAGCTGGGAGAAGTCGAACTCGTGGCCTTGAACATAGGAAATGAAAGTGACGTGGTTCTCGGCATTGATGAGACTAAAATTCAAGAGTTCAAGACTTTTTTTACGGCCGTCAAACAATATGCCAATGACCTTCACAACGATCTATATGGTAGCGATTTAAAGGTTGGAACCACGCTTACCTTCGAAGCTTTTGACAACGAATGGATGTGGCCTTTGTACGAGAGTTTGAACGAAGCAGCCGATATCGTCAGCGTCACCTACTACGGCATGACCGATGATTTTCAGGTCAAGGAGCCCATTGAAGTCATTGATGATTTAGGTGTGTTGGCGGCGCGCTATCCAGTGGGTACTAAGATGATTTATGTTGTCGAATTGGGCTATCCCACTAGTACGGTGAACGGAAGCAGCGAGTTCATGCAGGCCGAGTTTTTCGAACATGCCTTTTCGGCTTGGGACGTTTACATTGACCAAATTGCGATGCTCTCCATCTTCAAGTTGGCCGATTGGTCGCAAGAAGAAGTTGATTACTATGGCGAGTTTTATGGTCTGCCCGGAGTCGAAGGATTTACTGAGTTTTTACGTACCCTTGGATTGCGAACCTATGACGGAGAAGGCGAGGACAAGGAAGCTGTCGAAGTGATCAAGTGTGCTGCGGGAATTCGAGATTTCTGTTTCACAGGATGTGCCACCGATCTGCTTGAAGTTGAAACTGACGAAAGGTTCAAGGCGTACCCCAATCCGAGCTCGGGCATAATTCACATTCAAGGAGATGCGACTTTGTATTCGAAAATTGCGGTCCGCACGATGATGGGCGCGGTGTTGGAAGAGTTTGGTTCGACCGACAAAATTGATCTCAGCCATCTGCCTGCTGGCATGTATATATTGCAGTTTTCGAAAGCCAACAACCCTTCGGCCGAGTCTCTATTAATCACGCTCCAATAGCAACATCTCGTCGTAAATAGCTTTCACCTGCGGAATTAGGGGGAGTTCTTCGTTATTCGTAATCTCAAAATCGGCGAGTTTCCTTTTTTGTTCGTCCGACCATTGATTTTTCATGCGTGCGCGTACCTGCTCCTCCGTAACACCATCTCTTTTCATAATCCGCGACAAGCGCAAATGCTGAGGACTAGTAACAAGAGCAGTTTTGGAACAGCGTTGTTGTCCGCCCGTCTCAAACAAAATAGCAGCCTCTTTAATCACGAATGGAGCGTCTTGTTCAGCGGCCCACGTATCAAATTTCAATGCGACTTCAGGGTGGATGATTCCGTTGAGTGCTTCCAGTTTCTGTTTGTCGCTAAAAACGATAGTAGCCAATTTCTCCCGATCCAATTTCCCATCGGGGAATAGATTTTCTCCCATGCTATTGGATACGAGTTCTTGAATCCGAACATCACCATAGCAGGCCTTGGCTTCACGATCGGAATCGAAGACAGGAATGCCCAGTGCGAGAAATAGTTGACACACGACACTTTTACCACTTCCAATACCTCCTGTAATTCCCAGTACTTTCATTTCAGGACAAATATAGATTACAATTAGCAAGTGTGGAAGAAGTGGGGATTTGATCCTTTCCTGGGGGCGTTTATGTGGAGGATGCTTTCAAGCCAGCATTTGCATGCAAGTTGGCATGACCCAACGGAGTAGGCATTTCGTCCTATTTATCTCTCCCTATTATCTCCTCCTATGGACGACGAGTGCCTTTTCTAAAATCTATTTCTAAATCCTATTTCTATTATCTTGCACTGATAAAGAGAGAAATAGATTTTAGAAATACAGATTAGATAATAGTGGGTCTCTCGAAAACGAATGACAGTCCCATTTATATCTCTATTTAAAGTAGGAGAGCGAGTATTGAGATATTTGCCTTGTGCGCCCCGACCCCTAAAAACGCCCTAACCATGACCCAACGGAGTAAGCATTTCGCCCTATTTATCTCTCCCTATTATCTCCTCCTATGGACGACAAGTGCCTTTTCTAAAATCTATTTTTAAATCCTATTTCTATTATCTTGCACTTATAA
>JADFAK010000029.1 GCA_015665315.1 Flavobacteriales bacterium
CTTCGGTCATGAACCCACAGAAGGCCAGCGAAAGTTCTTTTTGGCTCTCGATCGAATGCTCAATAGTTCGATGCCAAGATGCACGCTACTTCTCACGGGGTACGCAGGAACCGGCAAAACCACGAGTACGAAGGCGGTCATCGATACCTTTCGCGAACTCAAACAAAGAGCCGTTCTATTAGCTCCTACTGGAAGGGCCGCAAAAATACTCGGTAGTTATAGCGGTCAACAAGCATTTACCATTCACAAATACATCTACCAAAGAAAAGCGATGGCCGACGGTTCGGCGGCATTTAGCATGGCCGTGAATAAACATAAAAACACCCTTTTCATTGTCGATGAGGCCTCCATGATTGGTGAGTCCGGAGTCGCCGCAGGCGGATTTCAGTATCGCAGTTTGCTCGATGACCTGATCGAATTCGTCTTCTCAGGCGATTCTTGCCGACTCCTCTTAATCGGAGACAATGCGCAGCTCCCACCTGTAGGCATAGACCAAAGTCCGGCACTGCAGCTTAAAAAACTACAGGCCGATTTCTACTTGACCATTGCTCAAATTGAATTCAACGAAGTCCTACGTCAGGCTCAAGACTCAGGAATCCTGTATAACGCCACGCTGCTTCGAGTACAACAAATGGAAAACCCCGAAGCTTTTCCTGTATTTGATCTAGGTGCATACACAGATATCATACGAATAGGCGGGGCCGATTTACAAGAGTACCTGGATGACGAAATTTCCAGCAATAGCATTGAAGACGTTGTGGTAATTACCCGATCAAACAAGCGAGCCAACCTATTCAATGAACAAATTCGCCGACGGGTGCTATGGCAAGAAGAAGAAATAAATGCGGGAGATCACCTGATGATCGTGCGCAATAATTATTTCTGGTTGGATGAGGACGAACAACAAATTGCAGGCTTCATTGCCAATGGAGATACGGCGGAAGTCCTCAAAATTATTCGCACGGAGGACATGTGGGGCTTTCGCTTTGCCGACGTCAGCATAGAGCTTGTGGACTACGATAATATTCCAGCTTTTGAGGTCAAGGTAATTCTCGATACACTTCATTCCGACGGACCGAGCTTGGATCCCGACAAAGCCAAGGCGCTCTATCACTATGTTGCCGAAACCTACCTTCACTTAGGAGACAAGCGATTGATCCACCGCGCGGTCATGAAAGACCCCTACTACAACGCTCTTCAAGTAAAATTCGCCTACGCAGTCACCTGCCACAAAGCGCAAGGCGGACAATGGCCAGTCGTTTTTGTCGAGCAAGGCTATCTCACCGATGACATGATGGACCTTTCATTTCAACGTTGGCTCTACACGGCATTTACCCGAGCACAACAGAAATTATATCTCGTAAATTTCCATGCCTCCTTCTTCGGGGAAGAGGAAGACCTATTCTAGTTCTCTCCAAGCCACCTCTCAATTACAGCCATAAAAAAACCCCTAGCCATACGACCAGGGGTTTCTAACTTCGTTTGAAGTTTATGTTTTATGCCATTCTTGCTTGCAGACCGGCGTCTAGAGCCTCTAGAAACTCTTCAGTGGTTAACCAATGTTCAGTCGTCATTTGCTTACCATGAACCAAGATAGCTAAGTCCTTCGTCATTTTACCACTTTGAACAGTGTCAATACACACCTGCTCTAAAGTCTGACAGAAGTCACGAAGGGCTTGATTGTTATCGAGCTTTCCACGGAAGTCCAAACCACGTGTCCATGCAAAAATACTTGCAATAGGATTTGTGCTGGTCTTCTTTCCTTCTTGGTGCTGACGGTAGTGACGAGTCACTGTTCCGTGAGCCGCTTCAGCTTCCATGGTCTTTCCATCCGGAGTTACCAAGGTAGAAGTCATCAAGCCGAGTGACCCAAAACCTTGAGCTACTGTATCCGATTGAACGTCTCCATCGTAATTCTTACAAGCCCAAACGAATCCACCGTTCCACTTCATCGCCGCGGCAACCATGTCATCGATAAGTCGGTGCTCATAGGTCAATCCCGCTTTGGCAAAACTCTCAGTAAACTCAGTTTCATATACTTCTTGGAAGATATCCTTGAATCGTCCGTCGTACGCTTTCAAAATCGTGTTCTTAGTCGAAAGATACAATGGCCATCCTTTGGCGAGAGCTTGGTTGAAACATGAACGTGCAAATCCGAAGATCGACTCATCCGTATTGTACATGCTCATAGCAACACCATCGCCTTGGAAGTTATAAACCTCCCATGACTGTGTGTTTCCATCTTCTCCTTCAAATGTCATCGTGAGCTTTCCTTTGCCCTTGATTACAGTATCTGTCGCCTTATATTGATCGCCAAAAGCATGACGTCCTATGCAAATCGGCTTGGTCCATCCTGGAACCAAACGAGGAACATTTGACATGATAATAGGCTCGCGGAAAACTGTTCCACCTACGATGTTTCGGATCGTTCCATTTGGAGATCTCCACATCTTCTTCAAGCCAAATTCAACTACGCGGTCCTCATCAGGTGTGATCGTTGCACACTTGATACCTACATTGTATTTCTTAATCGCCTCAGCAGCATCGATGGTAATCTGGTCATCGGTATTATCTCTACTCTCCATTCCTAGATCGTAGTACTTGATGTCCAAATCCAAGTATGGGAAAATCAACTTGTCCTTGATGAATTGCCAGATTACTCTGGTCATCTCATCTCCGTCGAGCTCAACTACTGGGTTCGCTACTTTTATCTTATCCATGTGATTTAGATTGTGGAACCTCTATGATTCCGTGTGAGCGAAATCCTCGCTTATTTTGTCTTTTCGCGCTCCGAGAAGTAAAAACTTCCTTCGATAGCCGCATTCTCATCGCTGTCCGAACCGTGAACTGCATTGGCTGCAATTGACGTAGCAAACATTTTACGAATGGTTCCTTCTGCAGCCTCGGCTGGGTTAGTCGCACCAATCAAGTCACGGAAAGAAGCCACAGCATTGTCTTTTTCCAAAATAGCCGCAACGATAGGTCCCGAAGACATATAGTCTACCAATTCTTCATAAAAAGGACGCTCACTATGAACTGCATAAAATGCCTGAGCATCTTCTTTAGACAATTGTGTCCATTTCATAGCCTTAATGCTAAATCCCGCTTCAATTATCTTGTCGATAATCTTTCCTGTGTGCCCTGCGCCTGTCGCGTCTGGCTTGATCATTGTAAATGTTCTGTTTCCTGACATCTCTTATATTTTCGAAAATTCGGCGCAAAAATACAAAGAAGTGTAGACCTGACGAAGTCCAATGAGCCTAAGTTGTTTAAAACATGAATATACCTCTAAAACCCCATTCAAAAAGCCAGGTATTCAAAGGTGTTGTCACGAAAGGATGAAAGGAAGATAGAATAATGTGCAGGGCATTCGCTGTTCTCTCCATACAGCGAAACTTTATCAATGTCTAGCCACATCTAATCCCTGCACACTATATCCTGGTACCGAAGTACCTCATTTGGTTATATGAGTGGATTTCTCCACAGTATCAAGACGAACTTTGTCCTGTTCGGTCACATTATTTTTAAATAATTTTCATCTTTACCACCTACATTATTTTTAACACCTCCATTCTGTGATGCCTTCCCCGATTGTAATTGAAACTAAGCGGCTAATTTTGCGCGAATGGAATGAGTCCGACGCAGCATTCTTGCTCGAGCTCAACTCCAATCCCGAGGTTGTCAAATACACTGGAGACCCACCATTCGCATCTTTAAAAGCCGCCCAAAATTTCATTCAAGCCTACGATCACTATCAAAAGCATGGTTATGGACGTTGGTTGTGTGTGTTGAAGGAGAATGCAATGCCCATTGGTTGGTGCGGACTAAAATGGGACAAGGATGAAAAGCTGATTGATCTTGGGTATCGCTTCCTAGAATCTCATTGGAATCAAGGCTTTGCGACTGAAGCAGGTTTTGCTTCCCTGGTTGTTGGCTTCGATCACTTCGGTATGAAAGAGATCATTTGTCGGGCCATGAAACTCAACCTTCCCTCTTTCCGTGTAATGGAAAAGATGGGCTTCAAATACCTGAAAGACGGACAATGTGCTCTTCATGATGCCCGCTATTACCGCTTAGGAAGGGAAGAATTTGAGGTCTTTTGGCCACGTGAGACTTGGCCTTCGAAGGTGACTTATTCTGTATCTACCTAAGGAAAGCGTGTTTAAGCCATTCGGCAAATGGAGCTAGCCATCCAATGATAGGAAGGGAAGTTAGACCCAAAATACCTTCAACCTACCCCCCGATCATTCCTTAGGAATTCAATAAATTCGCACTTTAAAATCAACCCAATAAATAGTCAGAATATGGCAGAAGTGATGGACAACAAACTCAGCTCAGTTGAAGCGATGGATCTCGAAAACAAGTATGGTGCACATAACTACCATCCGCTACCCGTAGTATTGGATCGTGGTGAAGGCGTATTTGTTTGGGATTTGGAAGGAAAGAAGTACTACGACTTCCTATCGGCCTATTCGGCAGTGAATCAAGGGCATTGCCATCCTAAAATTGTTGAGGCCATGGTCAACCAAGCCAGAAAACTCACTTTAACGTCACGTGCCTTTTACAATAGCGTTCTTGGACCTTACGAGAAATTCGTCACTGAATTCTTCGGATACGATAAAGTACTTCCAATGAACACAGGTGCCGAGGCCGTTGAAACTGCACTTAAACTATGCCGTCGATGGGCCTACGACAAGAAGGGCATTCCTGCCAACCAAGCGAAGATTATTACATGTGAAGGAAATTTTCACGGACGTACCACAACCATTATTTCATTCAGTACCGACCCCGATAGCAATTCGCGATTTGGACCTTATACTCCAGGTTTTGAAGTGATTCCTTACAATGACTTAGATGCTCTGGCCAAGGCTTTAGAAGATCCCAACGTAGCAGGATTCTTGGTTGAGCCTATTCAAGGTGAGGCAGGTGTTAACGTTCCCGATGAAGGATATTTGCGCGGAGTCGCTAAGCTTTGTAAAGAGAAAAACGTGCTTTTTATGGCCGATGAGGTGCAGACGGGTGTTGCGCGGACTGGCCGACTTGTATGTATCGATCACGACGAAGTGAAGGCCGATCTTCTGATTCTTGGAAAGGCAATGAGCGGTGGTGCTTACCCTGTTTCGGCGGTGCTTACGAGCCATGAAATTATGGACGTTATCAAGCCGGGCGAACATGGATCTACATTTGGTGGTAACCCCATCGCAGGTGAAGTTGCAATCGCAGCTTTGAAGGTTGTTCGCGATGAAAAGCTTTCCGAAAATGCCGAAAGACTGGGCAAGATTTTTAGAGCCGAAATGAGCAAACTAGCCGATGAATGTAATTTGGTTGATCGCGTTCGTGGAAAAGGATTGCTCAATGCCGTGCTCATCAACGACACGCCAGAAAGTAGCACTGCTTGGGATTTGTGCGTAGCTATGAAAAACAACGGACTTCTAGCCAAGCCAACGCATGGAAACATTATTCGTTTTGCGCCTCCTTTGGTGATGACCGAAGAGCAATTGATGGAATGTGTCGCCATTATTAGAAAGACTTTCTTGGAGTTTTAGACTTCCTCAGAAAAGATAATTCAAGCTGGTACTTTTATAGAAGGTGCCAGCTTTTTTTTGTTCAATGAGGTGGCTTTAGCCTTCGGCAAATGTTGAGCAACCTTAAATTGTATCTTAGCCGTCATTCACGATCAGTAGCTAATTCATGCACTAAATGAGGATTCTCTTTTCTGTTCTACTCGCTTCAATTTTCTCGGCTTGCACGCTCCCAAATGAAACGCAATCGACCGGGCAAAAGATCATCCATGATACGATTGAAGTCGTTACGGTGCAAATTGATACCGTCTTCATTGAAAAATCAGGTGAAAGAAGCCCCTCGGACTTTATTATTGCCGCTATGTTGCCCGACTGGCTTATGCAAACGGGCATTTTGAAGGGTCTTAGCCTCTCTGATCATCTAGAGTTAGATTGCCGATTAAATCCTATGTATTTCGAAGCAGATTTTAACGGGGACGGCAATTTGGATGTCGTATTTCCAATCATCGATTGGCAGACGAAAAAAAAGGGCTTCGCGGTGGTTCATGGAACATCCCACGATCTTTATATAGTTGGAGCGGGAGAATTGATAAAAGACGCACTGAGTGATGATATGTCTGGATACGACATCTGGAAAATCAATAGACTCA
Source organism: Flavobacteriales bacterium (assembly GCA_015665315.1). Lineage (GTDB taxonomy): Bacteria > Bacteroidota > Bacteroidia > Flavobacteriales_D > Sanyastnellaceae > JADFAK01. The sequence goes on from JADFAK010000029.1 coordinate 6,173, forward strand.
AAGTGAACCCTCCGGGGCTGGATGAATTTGGCGAAATCAATAAAAATGGTCCGCTTCATCTTGAAAATCCTTCTATTCAGATCGAAGCCTCAGATATCGGGGGCGGACAAATCTATTGGAATGGCAGTGAATACGTCTATTTCCATCAGACTTGTTAGCAAAATCAACACGCTAAATCTTGATAATTCGGTCGGTGAATGATACTTCTCCCACCGTCACCCGAACCAAGTAAATCCCCGGTTTTAGATTGGAAATATCAACCCCTTGCATTCCATACCAATCGCGCATGACCAACTTGCCTTGTCCGTCGAACACCGTGATTTCGACTCCCTCTATTTCACCAGGCAAGTCGGTATAAAGGACATCCGCCGCCGGATTGGGAAAGAAAGTAAGCGGACTCCCAAAGTTTTCTTGAATAAAGTTAACGAGCTTTTGCGGTCTAGTGAGCGCAAATATTTTCATCTCCTCCAGGTGATTCTGCCACGTTGAATAGTTAGTAGGCTGGTTCCAACGTTGGATGTGTTGGAACATAAATGGAGCGTACAACTGTTCGAGAGAATCAATCTTCGAAAGCACGATCGACGGATTAAAATTGCTACTTAAGAGTTGATACAATCTGATCGTAAACTGACTGCGAAACTTGTCATTCGTGAACAGGTTGCTCAGCAGGACTTTATCCCAGTCGGTCGTTGTAGGATCTTCGAAGAAATCCATTGAGTTGAATCCATCTTTGTAAAAACACGCGTCGCAATCAAAGAAGAACCAGCGAAATTTACCGTCGGCATCCAAGGACTTCCAATATTCAACATTGTTGTGCGGCCAATCCCAATTTGCCGCATACATGTGCATAATATTGAAGTCGATGAAACTCGCAATGTCCATCTCCTTCAACACATGATCGTAGTGCTCTGCCTCAGAAAGGTCGTTGTTCTCAATGTACTCGACCAAGTGTAAGTAGTCAATATTATTACCTTCAAGCACTTCGGCATTGTTCTTCAGAATAATTACAGAATCCTCATCCAGTCCATAATACTGTTCAAGGTAATGCTCGTCCAAATTCTCTCTGGCGTCGTGAATGCCCCAATACTCGCCATTGAGATACAGCAATGTCAACTTTGACTCTTGAAAATCAACATGCATTCCATCTAAAAGGGAAGCAGATAGTACATCGGCAAACATGGATTGGGTAAAACCAGCCTGCCCTGTTCTCAAATTGACCGACTTAAACGAATCCAGATCACGTCTTTCAAAAAAGGGGTAGTTAAATGAACCGCTACCATATTTATCTTTCGCCGTAAATCGAAGCGATTTCTGAGGTTTGAACCTCGAACTCTTACCTCTATTCTTCACCTGACAGTCTTGTCCGATTACCTTCTCCCCTTGATCGGTAAAAACTTCAAGATGGCAGTCCCGTTCCCAATTCTCGCCCGGATGGAGATAGTTTCCACCTTGTAAACCTGGCACATAAATCCCGACTTCATCTGAAAAGAAACCGTCAACATCTGTGCTCATTGAAAACACCAAGGCATTTTTGGGAAAAGCCAACTCCTGGCCGATAAAGTAGGATTCGGAAAGTGTCTCTGATACAGGACACCCGTTGTAAAATGCTCTCGCACGAAGAACGGTTGCTTTGGGAAGTGGCAACTTTGGCTCCGACCAGTCTTCGGCTGTTGGAATAAACGAAAGATCATTTTCGTTGAGGGTTCGTTTATTCAAGGTGATGGGATCCGTGTATAGTCCCGAAGTAGGATCTAGTTCGGATCCATTCGTAGAATAAAAAACTGAATACGGACCATTTTCCAGAATCTCAACCTCAATGGAACTTGGGTAGAACCCGGCGGGTCGACTTACTGATAAAGTCGTTTTACATGGAAAATCAAAGCCAATAGGATTGGGTTCGTTTGGCGTTGGGTACTCCGAGAAATAGAACCTCCCATCTTCTGGATGAGCAATTGCCGACTCGTCTTCGGAAATACAAACCGCTGGAAAAACGTGAATCAGAGTCCCCTGATTATTTGACAAAAACAAGGCTTCTCCTTCACTTCCTATTTTAAAATTTGTGTGCCATTGCTCGACAAGATCCTTTCCCGAGGCAAAGATTAATAGTTGTTGACCCGCATTTAGCATTGAATTTGGAAACACCCATTTCTGCATCTCGTCCTCATCATCGGAAATGAACCAGCCAGAAATGTCGACTGGATGCTCTCCTAAGTTGCTTATCTCCAACCAATCAGGGCTGTCACCCTCGAAGTCTTCAAGCACATGGTCATTGTCCGACATCACTTCGGAGATAATAACTTGCGCTGGATAATGTCCAGCGACAAAAATGAAAAGAAAGATTACCAGCTTTTTCATTTCAGTAAAAATCCTGCTCTAATATTGGCGCTCATGTAATCAATGCTGCTCTCATAGCTGACATTGTCCAAGGCATATTCCAGTTCTGCAAATTGATATTTGAATGAGAGACTTGTGAAGAATCCTATTTTCTCCCCCAAATCAAAGCTCCAAAGTCGTCCGATCTCGATAAAGTAACCACCATCCAAGTCGATAGCTGACAGCGAATTTTCAGATCGATTCTCGGCAAGGGCAAATCCTGATTGCATAAATAACTTCGCATTCTGATTCTTGAAGATGGAGGCGTCCAATCTAAAAAAGATCGGATAAAAATAATCGTCATCGAAATTCTCCATGCCCACACCCATGCCTATTTGCACTTGATCGGTAATTTGATGTAGCAGACCAATTTGGGCACTTATTCCAGAAGAGTAAAGGAAATTATTTGAACTCACCGTGCCACCAAAATTTGCACCGCCCACTATAAAAGGCATGAGCTTAATCCGAGGCTTTTCATTTTGGGAGACCCCCTGAAGGCTTGTCAGAATTAGGAGAGTTAACGCAAGTAGTCGAAATACAATTTTCAAAACAGAAACTTTGGTGGGCCAAAGTTCGGTTAAGATTGGGTATTAAAAATCAACAAATGCAAAAACGCCAGCACCCTAATATGCCAGTTTCAAGGCGATGCGAGGAAACATTTCACTCAATACACTTTCCATTTTCTTGTGCCGTGTACCACTATTCTACGGAACGTATAGGCCGACAAATTCGATTCTGAAATAGTTTCACACTTGCTCGAATCAAAATGCAATGATTGCAAATAGAAAACGTTTTATCCCGCAGCCCCATTTCACATGCTGAACAGAGCACCTTTTTCGCTAAATTTATTTTAGCTTTTTTTAACAAATAGATTCGTCTCTACCCTGCTCTGCCTACCTTTCTGGCGAACCAACTAGGATATACTGGCAATCAAGTCATGCTTGGTGATAATATGGAGTCCACCTTTCTCCATCTTTACCAGAACCGCGGGTGTGTCTTTGTTGATCTTGGCCGAAATTTCTTCGATGGTCGCGCCTTCGCCGACGATCGGCAAGGCCTTACTCATTACTTCAGAGATCTTTTGATCCAACAATGAACGGTCGCCCAAGATCTTTTGGACTAGGTCATGCTCGTCAATTGTTCCAACAAGCTCGCCATTGGCCATCACTGGAATTTGAGAAATTTCAAATTGCTTCATTTTGGCCACCGCATGGCTTACCAATTCCTTTTCAGTAATAGTTACCAATGGTAGGTCTTTATGCTCCGCTATGAGGTCTTTTGCGTATTTGCGCTCCGCGCTGAGAAATCCCCTATCGCGCATCCAATCATCGTTGTAAATTTTTCCTACATACCGACTGCCATGATCGTGAAACAGGATAACTACGACATCATCTTCAGTCAATTGATCCTTCATCTGACGCGCAACTTGAAAGGCCGAACCAGCTGAATTCCCCAAAAACAAGCCTTCTTTCAAAGCCAACTCACGAGTGGTAACGGCTGCATCTTTATCGGTTACCTTTTCGAAGTGGTCAATTATCTTGAAGTCCACATTGGCTGGCAAAATATCCTCACCAATTCCTTCAGTCACATACGGGTAAATTTCACTTTCATCAAACACTCCGGTTTCGTGATACACCTTGAAAACCGAACCATATGTGTCTGCCCCCCAAATCTTGATATTCGGGTTTTTCTCTTTCAAATACTTACCAACACCAGAAGCGGTTCCGCCAGTACCCACACCTGTAATAAAGTGGGTGATCTTACCATCGGTCTGCTCCCAAATCTCCGGCCCTGTCTGCTCGTAGTGCGCAAGTCGGTTACTCAAATTGTCATATTGGTTCACCCAATAAGAATTCGGGATCTCCTTACTCAATCGTTCGGCAACCGAATAGTATGAATCGGGATGATCTGCGGCCACTGCTGTCGGACAAACAACTACTTCCGATCCCAAGGCACGTAAAACATCAAATTTCTCTTTCGACTGCTTGTCATTTGAAGTACAAATCAACTTGTATCCTTTCACAATGCAAGCTAGCGCCAACCCCATTCCTGTATTGCCAGAAGTGCATTCGATTACAGTTCCACCGGGCTTCAACAAACCTGCCGCCTCAGCATCCTCGATCATCTTCACGGCCATCCGGTCTTTCACCGAATTCCCTGGATTGAAGTATTCAACTTTGGCCAAAATTGTCCCTGGAATGTCCTGGGCGATGGCGTTGAGTTTAACCATTGGCGTATTTCCTATGGTCTCGAGGATATTGTTATAGATCTTCATCAGTTCGCAAAATTTGGGCAAAAGTACCTTTTTCTAATCAAAGCGGATGGCCTTGATCGGAGAGATTCGTGAAACATACATTCCAGGAAGGATCAAGAATAGCAGGCACACAAAGAGGGTAAACACATCCAAAAGGAGAATATACAAGGGTTCAATCAAAATCGGCGCTTGATCGACAAAGTAGGTCGTGGGGTCCAAAGAAATAAAGCCTGTGGTCGATTGCAACACACACACACCGATTCCCAGCACATTCCCCAAGATGAGCCCGAGACCAACGATATAGCCTGCATTGCGAAGAAAGATTTCAAGTATCTGACCGTCGGAAGCTCCCATGGCCTTTAACAGACCAATCATTTGCGTACGCTCAAGAATAATGATTAATAAAGCCGAAGTCATGTTAATTACGGAGATAAAAATCATGAGGCCAATGATAATATACACATTCAAATCCAGCATTTCCAACCAATTGAATATTTCCGGATTGAGGTCTTTGACATTGCGTGTCTGCGTGAAAAAAGGAATATTCTGGTACACCTTTTCATCCATCTCCTCGAGCTTGTCGAAGTCATCGATAAATAATTCATAGCCCCCTGTATAATTTTTGTAGGAGCTACCACTTGTGGTCAATTCATAGTTAAGTTGAGGGCAGCAGCCTTCGGCAAATGCAATGCTGAATTTCACCTTTGCTGTATCCGTTATGGTTTCGCTTTGGTCGTTAATGACCAGTTGGATTTCTTCTTGGTCCTTCGGACAAATGGCATGAGGCCCAGGTCCGAACCAGTTGGGATCCGTCCAATTGTAGTCAAAGTCTCCATCTCCTCCAAAAGCCAATCCCTCGACAGAATAACCATTTGCGCATGCTGTATCCACTCTAATTTGAGCCTCTAGCCCCCATCCTTGCGTGCGCTGTATATATTCGATATCGGTCAAGACAAACTTCCTATCAAATTCATCCAAACCACTTTGAAACAGCCCTACAATGCGAAAGACCTGCGGTTTGATGTCTTCCTCGCTGCGGACTAAGTACAAGGTAATCTTATCGTTGAGCTCCACTTCCAGCCGACTAGCAAGCGTTTTGGAGATAATGATATTCTGATTCGATCGTAGGGAAGAGTCGTTGAGCAATTTTCCTTCTACGAGTTTGTCACTGAAAAATTTCCATGAAAAATCCTCGGCCACACCTTTGACCACCACACCTTCGATCGACTCTGATTCAAGAATTCCTGGCATCAACGCGAATCGTTGGACATGTTCTACTCCCGACAATGAATCCAATGATTGCACCAAATTAAAGTCGTGCCTCATGCGCACCGACTCCTTGGAGTAATTATCGTCAGAAGAAACTACCTGGAGGTGAGCACCAAAGCCGATGAGCTTTTGCTTGATCTCTTCTTGAAAGCCCCGAAGTACGCTCAACGCAACGATCATGAGCGCTACCCCAAGGGCAATGGCAATCATGGCGATAGTCACGATAGGTCGCGATAAACGACTGCCCTTGCCGCCAATTAGACGTTTAGCTATGAATGAGGTTGAGTTTGCCACTATTGGATGCAAATATATAAGGCTGGGCATTGCGAAGATTGATTCGGTCTTAGATATTTGCACAATTATTGTAGTATGCCGCCCATGTATCGACACACATTTACCCTTCTTCTATCCTTTTTGGCCTTTTTCTGTTCTTGTCAGACAGCCCAACAGCCCAGGACAACTCGTTCGAACACGTCCATTGTTGTAGGCGCTGAACGCACTGTTTCCTACCTTCCCATGCTTCAGGATAAACGCGTAGGTATAATAGCCAACCAGACGACAATGATTGGAAATACACACCTAGTCGATAGTTTGGTCACTTTGGGAGTCCATATTCAGCGTGTGTTTGCTCCCGAGCATGGATTTCGGGGACAAGCCGCAGATGGCGCTCACATTTCAGATTCCGTTGATCCAACTACACAACTCCCAATATCAACTCTTTACGGTAAGAATAAAAAACCCAGCGCCGAACAGCTCAAGGACATTGACGTGCTGATTTTTGACATTCAAGATGTAGGTGCTCGATTTTATACTTTTATTTCGACCATGCATTTGGCCATGGAAGCCGCTGCGGAGAACGGCGTGACATTCGTAGTTCTTGACCGACCTAATCCAAACGGCTTTTATGTGGATGGACCTGTGCTCGACCCACAATTCAGTTCTTTTGTTGGTATGCATTCCATTCCGATTGTTCACGGCCTGACTGTGGGAGAATTGGCCAAAATGATCAACGATGAGGGTTGGTTGAAAGGTGGTTTGAAGTGTAACCTAAGCGTTGTTGCCTGTGAAAATTACCATCACCTGGATTTATACCAACTTCCCATTGCCCCGTCGCCCAACCTTCCAAACATGACTTCGATCTACCTATACCCTTCTCTATGTCTGTTTGAAGCCACAACAGTAAGTGTAGGCCGTGGAACTGAAAACCCGTTTCAGGTTATAGGTCACCCAAAGCACAAGGGTAAAATCGAATTCACCCCTCAAACTATCCCAGGAGTATCGGAAAATCCGAAGCAAAAAAATGTAGTATGTTCGGGGCATCTGTTGAAGGACTTTGGAGATTTTTATTTTACATCTAAAGGTCGTTTGTATTTAGAGTGGCTGATTTCCATGAATGAAGAACTAGGGAAAGATGAACTATTTGACCGCCCCGAATTCTTTGACAAACTGGCTGGAACGGATGCGCTGCGCAAACAAATAATTGCTGGAAAAACGAGCATAGAAATTCAAGAAAGCTGGCAAGCTGATCTAGAAAAATATAAAAAGCTCCGTCGGAAGTATCTTCTCTACCCCGATTTTGAGTAATTTCAGCGCCGATAAATCAAGGACATGAAAAAAGGCATCTATTTCTTTCTATTCGTTTTGGCTATTGGGCTTACTTTTTCTTCTTGCAAGAAAAGCGAAGAATTCATCAACCCAGTGTATGAATGTGATTGTGGAAAGGTAAATTGGTTTGGATCAAACCACGACCTCCTAATGTCGGAATTCGTGCGCCCAGATGAAACGAACTTCTTGAGCCGCAGATATTACATCACAGCCGATGTATCCTCTTCTGGCGAATCTGAGCCGCATCACTTGAATATCATTATTGAAACAGATTCAGTTCACCATGAGTTCTTCGACTTGATGTTGAGCCCACACATTTCAGTAGAAGTTGAAGAGGTCAACTACAACGACCCTACATTGTTGGTTCGTCACTACGTTCCAGTAATCGGGAATGTCAACATCAACGCAGCCATCCTTGGCGGATCCGAAAGCGCAAGTTTTAACTTGAGTGTGCAAGAGTCTTTCAACGGAACACCTGCAGGAGCAATTCTTCCTTTGTCTGGAAGCTTGAATGTTCTCGTCCAGTAATTTAAAGTTCACTTACCGCTTCACGAAAGTGGATATTCCTGAGCCTTTTTCGCATTCGATTGTCAAAATGTACCGGCCTTCGGCCAAATGACTAGTCGGAATAGATTCCACGGCATTCGCGTTTTCATCGATTAACACCCCCGCCATTGAGTAGATTCGATAGGAATACTTCGAGTCGATTCCTTCGACTTCAATCCAATCAGTCGCCGGATTGGGGAAGGTTTTAAATTCTTGAATCTGTCCGTCTACTACATAATCCCCCTCGCCTATTTCAATGGTTTCGACGATCCCAACATTTCCACATGCGGAATATATTTCTAGCTCGTAGGTTAGCATCCCGTCATCGAAAAGGAGGGCATTGACATCACCGTCTTGCCACAAAAATTCCTCATCTCCAAAATTCACCAATACGCTGTCTGCCCAGTACGACAAATTAGTCTCGACTGAATAAAAAGGAGGTAAGTCTTGAGAAATATCCAATTCTCCCCAAACCACAGGATAGTGGTTCCAGGCCTCCTGCCCCCCAGCAACTACGTCGCCGGCAACACCCTGCAAATATTGAGCATCTGCAACATCGAGCCCAGCGTAGTAATCACTTCCTACTGGACTTTCATTCCACATCATAGCATAGAAAACGCAGGCGGCAAGGTAGGTGCCCGCAACACTCGGATGTGAACCATCATTGACATACAATTGAATGTCATCATTTGTCTCTTCACGAACTTGTTTCCAGGCAGCTCCAACAGGAGAAACCCAACAATCATTCATAACTGACATCTCCTGGTATCGCTCCGTAAGAAGCTCTTGCATGCCCTCATAGGTGCACAAGGGAGGGAAATTTTCACAATTATCTACATCACCATTCATTCTTCCCCAAGTCATATAAAAAATCGGCATCACACAATTGTTGTATGCTCGTGCCGTATCTACCAAGTTTTTGGCGAATGGATAAACATCTGTCTGCACCTGATTGATCGGAAAGGCGGGCATCTGACTTTGCTCCTGTAAAATCACAAAATCCCATGATCCATTGTGCAATAGGTCTTGCGTCACACTATTCACTGTATGCGATTCGAACGTGCTACCTCCCGGAGTGCTCGAGGCCGTAATCAGACTATTTGATTTCGACTCAGCTATTTGGGAAAGCATCAAGGGCAAGTCATTGGTGTAGATGTATGAATTGCCAACAAAAAGCGCGTTGTAGTCTTGGGCGCTTGCAGACAAACCTAAAAAGCTCAGACACAAGCATATAATGATTCGATTCATGATAGGGGTTTTACCCAAAGTTAATCGAACTCTTCAAGGTTTGGTCGTTTTATTTGAGGAATTACGGCAATTATTATGCAGACAATTGCAATGCCGTTGTCATTTGTTCTTGGCCATTTGCTGGCGTTCGTCAATAATATCCAGAGTCAAAGACATCACGTGATCCTTTCCCGCGAGAAAGTCGTTTAGGTTCTGGCTGGCCTCAATGTCAGGCACGACACCCCGATTCGATTCAGCGACAGGAACATTCAGCTGAAAGAGTACTCTGGGAACCTCAACGATTAATCCGCTATTTGGCAGAATCAAACGATAGAAATAACCACTACTATTTGCCGATGCACCGCCAAGTGTTTCAGTACCGATCAAGGTGCAGCGTGGAACATAGGACTTAGCCATGGAGGCAAAATCTGAACCTCCACTAAATACCTCCCCACCTATGAGCACATACACATCTCCACGAAACTGGGGTGATTGATGCTCGAGTGTTTTTTGGAATCTATCTCTTCTTACCCACGAGTCATCGGACTCACTGAACTCAAATGTTTTGTAGAGGAAATCACTAAATCGATTCTTTGTAGCCCCCTGCATGAATTTGTAATATGACGATTCGGTGCTGCGCATTTCAACCAAATCATACTTATCATTCAGCGTATGTGGTAGATAAGACAAGAGCATATTCTCAAAACCTTCACGCCCACCACCATTTTCCCGGATGTCGATGATCAAAGAGGCCACTCCTTTTTCTTCCAAGATGCTGAAACACCGATTCAAAAACATGCTGTAATTGATCTTGCTTATACCATGAAACTGGTTGATGGTTAAAACACCTATTCCATCCTTGATATCAAAATCCATCTTGGATGCGGGAGTTTGATGGCCAAACCCATAGACCTCTTGTAATAGGTCAAAACGGTCGCTATACCTGATTGCGGTTACGACCAAATTCTTCTTTTCACTTTCCGCCACTTCCATAACGTCGAGGTACTCTAATCGAAAGGTCGATTTGAATCCGAATCTCAGGGCGTAATACCACCAAAACTGACCCTCCAATTGTTCTAGTTTGGCTGCTCTAGGCGCACCATCGCAGGTGATAAAAGGAAGCAACTCATCCACAATACAATCTACATGCATGCCATTTATCGTGAGCACTTCACAACCACGCGCCATGTATTCATGCTCGCTGAAATTATGATCGATGTAGGCTACGCCATTTATAAATTTCAAGGTGAATGGAAAGAATCTTTGGGTGGCAAGGATGTAATCAGACAACTCCTCGTTCAAGTGAACATTGGTGTGTCCGTCATGAATATGGTCGATCAAATCAGCTATATGGGTGTATGTCTCACAGTAGGTGAGTCCATCAGATGGTATTTTTTGAGAGAACAAGCTATCAATTTGATTGGCCTTTAGATACAGGTCAAATCCAGGATGGGACTCAGAAAGGACCGAATACAACAGTTCAAGATCAGCTTCGACCCTATGTGGCGGGATGCGATAGTCGAGGTATTCGTCGTCCTGCGCAAAAAGTTGGGTCGCGCAAAACCAGCAAACAATCCCCAAAAGGTATTTTGCGTAGCTAGGTAACAATCAGTCAAAAATTAGTCACCTAAATATACGTAGATCAGCCAAATAAGTTTCGATTCTACGGACCTAAAACTACCATGGAGACGTCGGTAGACTAGTGATACTATCGGTCTTCCGGCATATCATTCCTTTCTATCCTATCATTTTGATCTAGTGAGTTCTCGGCATGCTCCGAAGATTTCAAGACAAGAAACAAGATCAAGAGAAAAACCAGCAAAGCCAGAAAGGCGAGTGGATTCTTGTAAAGGGGCTTTTTATGGATATTTATTAGCGTACGTTCATAGGAAGACACAACTTTCCCGTAGTCCTTGTACTTGGAAATCTGCTCGTCAGTCAACGGCTCTTGTTCGTTATCCACCTCAAATCTTCTCATCCGTCCTCAAAATAATGGATTTTAAACGTTTAAAGGCACGTATTACCTTCATTTTGGCAGCATCTTCAGAAATCCCCAGGATTTCACCTATTTGTCGATGCCTCATTTGTTCAAAATAGCGCATCTCTATTAACAAGGTCGACGCCTCATCCAGTTGATTCAATCCTTCCACCAACTGGCGCATTTTGCTTTCGTTCGATGGTAATTCTTCTATCTCATCCGACAAACATGCAAGCATTTCACTCGACAACTTCGTGACTGTCATTTTTTTCGTCGATCGAAAATGCATGTTTACCTCGTTAATGGCAATTCGGTAGATCCACGATTTCAACGGAGCACCAGTGTGCTTGTACGAGGATAAATTGATCATCGCCTTGATAAAAGTCTGCGAGACCAAATCTGCTGTCAGATCCACATCAGACACACGCTTATGTACAAAACGAAACAAGTCGTTGTGGTACAACTCATAGATTCTGGCAAACTCCTTGGAGTTTCTTTTGGCTGCCTGAATGAGTTTCTTTTCTGTCAAGTATTTGAACCGTTGGTTATGCTTGTGACTTGTGAACGTGCGCACTTAGATAGAATGCACCTTTTCAAAAAGGTAACGCTGATGGGAAATTATTATTCCATATAACCTATTCCCCAAATTCACGTATGACTAGCTGAAACTCATTCTCCAGAACATGTTCAAGAGTCTTTTTATAGCACAACTATTCATCTTCACGCCAATCGTATTACAGGACTCTGGCCTGATGAAGCATATAGTTCGAAGCTGGTCAAACGGCGCGCCCTACGTTGTAGTATATACTCAGGGACCAGAAAATGAGCGCGTTAAAGAAGAGCTCTATTTCGAAAATGGTACATTAGATTATGTCGGTTACTACAAGAATGGAAAAGAACATGGCGAGTGGAAGTATTTCTGGGAAAACGGAAATATCAAATCTGTTGAGTACTACGAAAAAGGATTGGAAGAAGGCATCATGTACGACTACAATGAAAAAGGTGAAGCCATCATCAAATACCGCTATGTGCATGGCGACTTAATGTCTCAGACAAAATTGACTCCCTAGACCTTTCTTACTGACTTTCCTGCGATCACAAACACATCATCTCCTTTCTTGGGTTGTATACGATGGCTCCCCGTAAAATCCCCAAACGCGGGCATCAACCCCTGCTTCCCACCAAACCAAAAGCATTTCAATCTCATGCTCTGCTTGGCCTTTCCGGCAAGTCTTACACACGGATGAATATGTCCTGCCAAACCATAACCTGGTTTGCCCACTAAATCTTCTGGTTCATGCGCGAAGAAGAAAGGCTCCACGAGCAACTCATCGACAACTTCAAGATTAGACAAGGAATAAACATCGACATCCAGAATATCATGGTTTCCCTTTACTAAAATCCACTCCAGTTCTTCGTAGTTAGCTTTCAGGTCTAGGAATTGTGCCCATTCCTCATTGTACTCGCTATGGAATAAATCACCTAACAAAAGGACCTTTCTAGGAGAGTAACGATCAATAAGCATCGATAAATTCCACAGATTATTGTCCCCCACTATCCCTGGCAAAGGAGTCCCATTTCTCCGAAAATGACCCGACTTGCCCAAATGTAGATCGGATATTATCAACATATCCTTTTCCTCCCAAAACATGGCACACAAAGGATCGAGCCAAAGATTTTGGTCTAAAAAATGAAAGGCCGTGGGTGGGTGATCCCTGTTAATCTTGTGATTGATCATTTGAGACAATGATAGCTCTAATAGCCATGAATCAAGTTGTAAAATTCAGGATAATTCAGCAAATCCGCCAATGCATCCAAGGTGTTCAAAACGAAATAACATTAAATAGGCCAGCCGATCCAATATCTGACTAGAAATGAGCATCTTAGTACTCGACTATTAAGAGGTCCGGTTTATATCCATGCAACTATTGTTATGGAATGTGTCCTTCAGATATTCGTCGCAGTTGAATTCTTGGATTTGTTTTTGTTGTGACGAATACTAGTAAGTCGAACTTAATACAACCTCATGAAAAGAATATTTTTATTTCTACTAGCTGCTACTCTCTCTTTATTCACATTTGGTCAAACCCCTACGCCCGAAACGTCCTCGGCAGTTGTTCATGAAGAAGCCTCGAATCCAAGAGCGATCAAGAACAACTTCACCGTTAGTTTTGGAGTCCCTATTGGGGGTATTCAGTTGGACGGCTTCACCCAAGGAACTGGTTTTGGTGTCGAGCTGAGCAACAATATGTACGTGGGCGACGAAAATGCGAAATTCCGTGCTGGACTGAATGCCAACTGGTTCCAGGCCAATTATTACCGCAAAATGACCGATAGTACGCTCACTGGAATCGTTGAGTATCATATTTTGAAAATCGGACCTATGGTCACATTTAGCGTGGCCGATGGGATGGATGCAAGTATTTATGCCAACATCGACCCCGTTTTCTCCTTCGGATTATCACAGGACTGGGACGAAGGATTGAGCTATTCGGGAGTGCCTCTCTACGCTTTCGGAGGAAAATTCAGATATGACAATTTATTACTAGGCGTTGAAACTTCTATGGGTCGAGTAGGATACAGAAGCTCAAAAGACTCTAAACCGGGACTCAAAGATTTCCAGCGATACCGGATCTACTTCGGGTTCCAATTTTAGGATCGTATTAAAATAGAAAAAGGCTGCCTCAAATCAATTGAAGCAGCCTTTTTTACGTAGTCTAATTTTCTATTTTCCCAGCTCCTGACGAATTAGATTCAAAGCACTTCCCGCTTTAAACCAATCAATTTGTTGAGCATTGTAGGTATGATTCGTTGAGACAGTGTCTTTCGATCCATCTGCGTGAACAAACTCCAAGGTAACTGGTTTTCCTGGTGCAAATGACGCCAGGTCAACAAAGTTAATCGTGTCATTCTCTTGAATCTTATCGTAGTCCGATTCGTTGGCGAAAGTCAGTCCTAACATCCCTTGCTTCTTCAAGTTCGTTTCGTGAATACGAGCGAATGATTTCACAAGCACTGCGCATACACCTAAATGGCGTGGCTGCATGGCAGCATGCTCTCTAGATGATCCTTCTCCGTAGTTGTGATCTCCGACAACGATAGAAGGAACCCCTGCTGCTTTGTAAGCACGAGCAACTGCAGGAACCTCTCCCATCTCACCAGTCAGCTGATTTTTGACTTCATTGGTGTTGCCATTGAATGCATTCACCGCTCCTGTCAACGTATTGTTAGAAATATTGTCGAGATGTCCTCTAAATCGCAACCAAGGGCCGGCCATTGAGATATGGTCGGTTGTGCATTTGCCTTGTGCTTTAATTAAAAGCTTGGCTCCCATGATATTGCTGCCATTCCATGGAGAAAAGGGAGTCAACAACTGAAGTCGTTCTGATGTTGGATTTACCACAATATTGATTCCAGCTCCATCTGCAGCTGGCTCTTGGTATCCGCGATCCTTCACGTCAAATCCAGCAGCCGGCAATTCATGTCCACTAGGTTCAGGCAACATGACCTCCTGACCATCTTTGTTAACCAACTTGTCTTTCAGCGGGTTAAAAGCCAGTGTTCCACCAATCGCTAAGGCAGTTACAAGTTCAGGTGAACCAACAAATGCGTATGTGTTCGGGTTACCATCGGCACGCTTGGCAAAGTTTCTATTGAACGAGTGAACGATTGTATTCTTCTCCTGCTTGTCTGCACCCGCTCTAGCCCACTGACCAATACATGGTCCGCAAGCGTTGGCAAATACATCGGCGCCCATCTTTTCAAAAATATCGATGTAGCCATCACGTTCGATTGTGTAACGCACTTGCTCAGATCCAGGAGTAATAGTGAGCTGCGCTTTCGGCTTAACTCCTTGATCATTTGCCACTTTGGCGATACTCGCAGCACGAGAAATATCTTCGTAAGATGAATTGGTACACGAACCAATCAATCCGTATTCTATTTTCATGGGCCAACCTTCTTTTTCGGCACGAGCGGCCAATTGAGAAATAGGAGTGGCAATGTCTGGAGAAAACGGACCGTTCAAATGTGGCTCGAGTTCAGACAAGTTGATTTCAATCACTTGATCAAAATACTGCTCTGGATTGGCATATACTTCGGCATCACCTGTCAAATGTTCTTTTACATTATCGGCAGCATCGGCAACATCTGGACGGCCGGTTGAGCGCAAGTAACGGCTCATAGAATCATCATAACCGAAAGTCGAAGTCGTAGCGCCAATCTCAGCCCCCATGTTACATATCGTTCCCTTTCCAGTACATGAAAGCGACTCGGCACCAGGGCCGAAATACTCCACTACACATCCAGTTCCACCTTTTACGGTAAGGATACCAGCAACTTTAAGGATAACGTCTTTGGCCGACGTCCATCCGTTTAGTTTGCCAACCAACTTAACACCGATTAGCTTTGGAAACTTAAGTTCCCAAGCCATTCCGGCCATTACGTCTACGGCATCAGCTCCACCAACACCAATGGCAATCATTCCCAATCCACCAGCATTCACTGTATGGCTGTCGGTTCCGATCATCATTCCGCCTGGAAATGCATAATTTTCTAAAACAACTTGATGAATAATACCAGCACCTGGCTTCCAAAAACCAATTCCATATTTGTCGGAAACTGATTCCAAGAAATTAAAAACCTCGTTGTTCTTATTGATAGACTCTTGCAAATCTTTGTCGGCCGAAACGCGCGCTTGGATCAAGTGATCACAGTGAACCGTCGAAGGCACCGCAGTCTTGGCACGACCAGCCTGCATGAATTGAAGCAAGGCCATTTGAGCAGTTGCATCCTGCATGGCAACTCTGTCCGGAGCAAAATCGACATAGGATCCGCCGCGCTCAAAAGGTGCGCTTGGAGTATCGTCCCACAAGTGGTTATAAAGTATTTTTTCCGAGAGAGTTAGAGGCTTATTGAGGATGCTTCGAGCTTGTGAAATTCGCTCTGGCATACGCTCATAAACCGCCTTGATCATATCAATATCAAATGCCATAGTGCTGAGTTTATTACCGTTTCCTTTTGGTGTGAATCGAGCGCGAAAATACAACTAAAATTGCCAATATTAAAGCGCAAACCAAAGGCTTTCTCCACATCAAACCGGTCGCTTTGTTAAAAGACCAAAATTACCGATGAAGCAATGTTCGGTGTGTAGCATAGGGCCTATATTTGCGGTTCAACAGACTTTTATATTATGGCACTTATCCATCCCAATGTATTTGACGCAGTAGTGGCTATTGGCATTACCGATCAACAAGGAAAGAAAAAATGGGTTGGAACTGGATTCTTGTACGGCTCCTTTATCCAAGCCAATGATGACGGCAAAAAGCAGTACAGAATTTTTGTAGTGACCAACAAGCATGTCTTTCGTAATTTGGACAGAATCCTCATTCGTTTCAATCCGCAGAACAATGAAAAGGCTATCGACTTCCCCATTTCACTGTTGAAGGAAGACAAAAAACCGAAGTGGAAAGGGCACGCCACACCTGCTGTCGACATTGCGGTATTGGAGATAAATATGAAGGTCATTCACGATCACGGGGCCAGGTTTAGTTTCATTCGATCGGATGAACATGTGTTGACGCTTGACGAAATGAAAGAAACCGGCATCTCGGAGGGCGATGGTGTATTTGCGCTTGGCTACCCCATGGGAATTTTGGACGACGACAAGCAATACGTAATCTTGAGGGCTGGAGCCATTGCACGTATTCGCGATTCATACGACATGAATAAAGCTGATTACCTCTGTGATATTTTCGTATTTCCCGGAAACAGTGGAGGGCCTGTTTTTATTAAGCCTTCGGCAAATGCGATTACTGGTACAAAATTAAATAACAAGTCGGCGGCAATTGGTGTCGTTCGTTCCTACATTCCCTACCGAGACATGGCGATCAGTCAGCAAACTAAACGACCGCGAATTACTTTTGAGGAGAACTCGGGCTTGGCATCTATCATACCGATGGACTATGTAAATGAAGTCATCGAGGCGATTAAGGGAGTGCCTACAAATTGATAACTTAGGACCGTGGCGCTAGGGAGCAATAAATTAATCAGAGAGAATATTCGAGTTGCGTTGCGATCCATACGCAGTCAGCTCCTCAAGACGATCATTACTGTAGCGATGATCATGTTGGGTATCTCCGCTTTGATCCTGATTAACACGGCTGCCGAGTCGCTAAAATCTAAAGTGAAAGATGAGTTCACCATGCTGGGTGCTAATACCTTTTCAGTGTATGCCAAAAATGCCAGAAGCCGTGGAGGACGACACGGAGTGCAGGCGAAAAAATACGAGCCCATAGATTACCAACAAGCAATCCAATTTTCAAACGAGTATGAATTTCCTGCATTGGCCTCCATTTCGGCTATGGCATCTATGAATGGAGTCGTCAAGTTCGATTCAAAGAAGACGAATCCCAATGTTCAAATTTTAGGAGGAGATCAGAACTACCTAGACATTGCAGGATACAAGCTGGAAGAAGGGCGTAATTTCACGGAGACGGATATTGAGCATGGCACCAATGTCGTCTTAATCGGGGCCGACTTGGTTTCCCGGCTCTTCAGTGATATCGATAGTCCGATAGATCAAGTTGTGAGTATTGGGAGCTATAAATTCATGGTCATCGGGATTCTAAAATCCAAGGGAACAAGTTTGGGTTTTTCGAATGACAACCAGTGTTTTATTCCCATTTCAAACCTGAAAAAGAACTTTGCGTCACCACGTACGAGTTACAGTATAAACGTTCTAGTTGATAACCCTGAGTTTCTCGAAGAGGCAATTAGCGAAGCCCATGGGGTACTTCGGATCGTGCGCGGCGATGAACCAGGACAACCAGAATCATTTGAAATAGAAAAAAGTGACAGCACAGCAGAAATGCTTAATGACGTGCTAAGTCAAGTAAGCTGGTTTGTGATAGCGATTGGTCTGCTCACACTTTTAGGCGCAGGCATAGGACTCATGAATATCATGCTCGTCTCTGTTTCAGAACGCACACGAGAAATAGGGGTTCGAAAGGCACTTGGGGCCAGTTCCTCCATAATAAAGATGCAATTTCTCGTTGAAGCCATCGTCATTGGACAAATTGGTGGGTTGCTCGGAATCATTTTTGGCGTGATCGTGGGAAATCTGATTGGGCAATGGCTCGAGACGCCTTTTACCATCCCTTGGCTTTGGACCATCTTGGGCGTCACGCTCAGTTTGCTCACAAGTATTGCATCCGGTTATTATCCAGCTAAGAAGGCTGCTTTGCTCGATCCTATCGAAGCGCTGAGACATGAATAACTGCAATTGACCATTTGCCGAATGGCTAAAAAACCTGCGCGAAACTTAATAAAGTGTTAAGTGTAAGGTGCTCGCAATTCAATTAATTATATTTGCTTTTCGAATCAAAAAGGGTCTAGTCCAATGATATTTCAGAATCTGATTTTAGCAACAGCCACATCGCTTACACTCATAGCCTGTGGAAATACTGAACCAAAGCCAACTTCTACTGAAGAAACTGTTACCGAAACAACCGCCGACCAATCGGCCGCTACGAGCAATTTCGTGAGCGGACTAACAGACGCTAACAAGGACGTCGTGAGAGGGGAAATGGCGCTTACGGGAAGTTTCAGAAACAACGTGAACAACGTAAAAATGTACTTGTATGAGACAGAGGGCAAGCAGAACTTCCTGATCGATAGTACGATTGTTCAAGGCAATTCATTTTCGTTTGCAAAGAGGCAATACGAATCAGGATTTTACATGCTGGCATTGAAAAACTCACTTAATATGGTGGGTATAATCATGAACCCAGCTGAAAAGGCGGTTGATATCACTTTTGCAACGGGCCGATTAGAAAACAGTGCCTCCAGTGCCACGTCCAAGGAAAACATTGGCTGGTTTGAGTATCTCAAGGCTGAAAAAGCCGCTGAAGCGAAGAAAAAGGGCTACCGCACAAGTGCGAAGGACAGTCCGATGAAAGCCAAGTTTGAAAAATTGATGCAAGAAGAAGACGATAAATTGACCGCTCTTCAGCAAGACATTATTAAAAGATACCCAGGAACTTACTTAGCTAAGTTGATGACCTGGAAGCAGACGCCTAACAAAAATGACAAGTCTAAATATTGGGCTGACTTGAATTTTGAAGACGAGAGCATTATTCATTCGCCTGTGATTCCAGATCGCATTCAAGAGTTTATGCGTGCGTTTAGTGGTGGGACAGAAGACGGTTTTATGAATGCCGTTGATCTTGTGGCTCAGGCGGCAGGTGTTTATACCGAGGCAGCTGATGGCGAAAGTGAACTTGTAAATCCAGAAGTCTATAGTTTCACAATTTTGACCATGTTGGAAGGATTTTATTCATCGGGCAAGGAAGATATTTGCTCGTACATCATGGACAGCTATGTATACGGTGAGAACTGTGGAAGCGGTGATTATGCCGAAGAAATGAAAAATCGAGCCAGCGGAATTAAGAACCTTGCTATTGGAAGTGTTCCTCCTGATTTCACTATTGAAAAGTGGGATGGCGGCAAGGTTAATTTGCAGTCGGAAGTTCAAAAGCATGACTATACATTGGTGATGTTTTGGTCAAGCTGGTGTCACAAATGCGAGCAGGAAATTCCAACATTGAAAGTCCTATACGATCAGTATAAAGATGCTGGCTTCGGTGTTGTTGGTGTTAGTGTGGACTCAGAGAGAAGTGCTTGGGTTCGTGCAGTAGAAGAAAAAGGAGCCACTTGGCCCAACGTGTCTCAACTTGATGCCTGGAACTCACCAGTAGCCAAGGACTATCGAGTGAGTCAGACACCGACTCTTTTCTTGTTGAATAGCAAAAGAGAGATTGTTCTGAAACCAGAAAGAATATTCCACGTACGAGACTTCTTAAGTAAGAACTTGAAATAATCTAGAAAGCGGTCGACTTGGCCGCTTTTTTATTCCACTACAATGCTGCGAAAAGTTATTCTAATTGGACTATGCGCCACAGTGCTCATAGGGTGTAATATGGAACAAAAAGAGGTAAACAATGAATCAGCGGCGAAAGCTGTCATCCTCCAAGGTCACCGAGGTTGCCGAGGTGAACTACCTGAAAACACCATAGAAGCCTTCCTTCGCGCAGTTGATGCTGGCGTGAGCACGCTGGAAATGGATGTTGTTCTTACAGGTGATCGAGATGTACTGGTCTCGCATGATCCCTGGATGAGTCAAGAGATCATGGCTATGCCCGATGGTTCAAAAATTGACCCAGCGACACAGCATGAATTGAATATTTTCGAAATGACTACGGATTCTTGTCAGACATATATCTGTGGTTCCAAACGACACAATAGCTTTCCAGATCAACAGTCGGTCAAAAGTTTTAAACCAACTTTGAGGCAGGTAGTAGAGGCAGTGCGGGATCATTGCCGCAAGAAAAAATTACCGGTACCTAGCTTCGATATTGAAGTAAAAAGCACTTTGGCTTGGGAGGGAAAGTATCATCCAGCACCTGAGTCATATGCATCGGTTTTTTTGAGAGAATTTCTCACGTTGAGCATTGCTCATATGTCGACCGTTCAGTCCTTCGATCATCGAATTTTGAATTCAATACACAAGCAATATCCCGAACTTGACCTCATCTATTTAGCAGAAAGGGAGCGTTCAATTTCTGAGATGCTCTCGATGCTTGATTTCAAACCGTATGGCATAAGCTTGGATTACAAATTGTGGACCGACCAGAAAGTGAAAGAATGCAAGGATCGTGGATTGCACATGACGGCTTGGACTGTGAATGCGGAGGCAGACATGAGTGCTTTGCTTAAATTGGGAGTGTATGACATCATCACCGACTACCCGACTCAAATGGTACAAGCGCTGAAAAAGCAGGGTATCCAAGTATACAATCGCGCTACCTCAACCGAGGAGTCCCTTTAGCATCCAACTTTCCTTTCATCCAATTCTTGGCCATTTCAAGAACCAATCCGTCGGATAGTCCTACTCTTGGCACGATCATTTCGTCGATTTGAGCATAGCCCATCAATCGGTTATAAATCTCCCCAGCAGGTAAGATGACGTCGGCTCGATCTGGTTTCAAAAGAAGTACCGACAAGCGTTCTTCCATGGTATGTCCTTTGATATAATCATGTACCTCTTTGATCTCTTTTCTAGTGATTGTCTCCAGGTATTTTTTACCCGACTCCTTAAAAATTCGGATAATATTTCCACCTGTTCCAATGGCTATTAAATGATCCTCACGTTTTACCAATTCTTGGATCCAATCCTTGGCACGTCCCCACTCTTTGTTTGACACACGGCCCTTGAGCATGCGCACGGTTCCGATTGAAAATGATTGGGACTTTAGACGAACTCCCTTTTTTATCAGTGTAACTTCTGTGCTTCCTCCACCGACGTCGATGTACAGGTAATTCCCCTTCAAGTTAATCCGCTGCCTTTTGAAGTTTGCAAAAATCAATTCAGCCTCTCGTTCTCCATCAATTACCTCTACTTGGATCTCTGCTTTATCTTGCAAGTACTGTATGATTTCCGGTCCGTTCTGAGCCTCTCGCATTGCACTTGTCGCGGTCGCTCGATAGTAGACTATTTCATGAAGATCCATCAAGTACCAAAACGCAAGCATGGCCTTGCCTAGCTGCACTTTTTTAGACTTGGATATTTTGCCCTTGGAAAACACGTCCTCTCCCAGGCGGATAGGAACACGGTTCAAAGATATTTTCCGAATTTGTAGTTTCCCTTCAACGATTATGGCCTCTTCTATGAGAAGGCGCACTGCATTTGACCCTATGTCGATTGCTCCAAATTTCACGTCGATATATTATTGTTAATATTTCAATGCAGTCCAGAAGAAATTGAAGGATGAGTACTTATGCATTTCATCCTGATACTTTTCCGGATACCTAGAATAGAAGCGCGTTGCACTGTCTAAAAGCGACTCGACAGAGAGTTGCAACAAGGCGGCATCGATCAAACGTAGCTTTCTACTGGACTGTCCTTCTTGAATCAGTGCCACGAGATTCGGATCTTTCAGCAATTCATCATCTGGCGAGGCAAATGCCGAGTTTTCAAATCGATGGATAAATGTCAACGCGGCCGAGTTGGAAAGCCCCCATGCTATTCTTCCCAAGAAAAGATCTTTTAATCTTTGTTTTACAGTCAGACTACCATCTGAAATAGTGGAATGTTCGGCTCTCAAGTCCACACAATGTTGGTAAACACATTGAATTAGATCTGCCTTAGAATCAAAATGGTGGAACAAGGTACCTGTGGCGACCCCGGCATGTTTCGCTACTTGACTCGTTGGTGTCCCTTGAAATCCATTGAGGACAAAGAGTTCCAAGGCCGACTCGATTAATCGTTTGCGTTTATCGCTCATGGAATATTGACTGACTATTCAGTCTATAAATATGGTAAAAAAAAGGCACATCCAAAAATGCGCCTTTCAATTTGATTCAATTCTACGAAAGCGAAGCGAGCTTCTCTTCAATAATTTTAATCGTCTCTTCAGCATCGGCCATCTTCTTCCGTTCGGCTGCCACGACTTGCTCGGGGGCGCCGCTTACAAAGCGTTCGTTGGAAAGTTTTTTACTTACGCTTTGACAGAATCCTTTGGCATACTCAAGCTCTTTCTTGAGCTTTTCGATTTCACCTTCAACATCAACGTTGTCTCCAAAAGGCACAAAGTATTCATTCCCGGAAACGATGAAAGAAAACGAATTCTCGACTTGCTCTTCGCAGTAGGTAATCGACGCAACATTGCACAAATGCTGGATCACGCAATCAAATGACTTATCTGCACCGTGATTGATTTTAGCAAATAGCTCAATCTGAATCTTGTTCGGAATATTGTTGTTCTTCCGAACTTGGCGGACATTACTTACTACTTCAGCAGTTTTTTCAAAGGACTCCAACAACGCTGAATTGGGCGCTGATGCTTTTGGCCATTGAGCCAGTACAATTGATTCTTCAGGAGAATTACGCTCTCTCAAGAGGTGCCAAATTTCTTCCGAGATAAAGGGCATAAACGGATGAATGACACGCAGGATCGTTTCGAAGCTTGACACAGCATGTTCGTAGGTTGTCCTATCAATCGAATCACCGTAAGTAGGCTTGATCATCTCAAGGTACCACGAGCAGAAGTCGTCCCAAATAAGCTTGTAAGACAACATGAGTGCCTCTGAAATTCTGAATTGATCGTAGGCTGTATTCAATTCGGCCAAGACTTGTGCCGACTTATTATCGAACCACAAGCTTCCCATTTTTGCCGACTCGGTTGGCTCTTTGTCCTCAATCTCCCAACTATTGATCAATCGGAACGCGTTCCAAATTTTATTGGAGAAATTACGCCCTTGTTCGCACAACTTCGGATCAAAAGGCAAATCGTTACCGGCTGGACTCGTGAGCAACATCCCCACTCGCACGCCATCGGCACCATATTGCTTCATCAATTCGATTGGGTCTGGAGAATTACCGAGTGATTTACTCATTTTCCGCCCTTGCGTATCTCGCACGATTCCTGTGAAGTAGACATTTTTAAATGGCAATTCATCTCGATACTCATATCCAGCAATGATCATTCGTGCCACCCAAAAGAACATGATTTCGGGAGCAGTTACGAGGTCATTGGTTGGGTAATAATAATCTACCTCCTCCTTTTCATAGAAACCATCGAACACAGAAATCGGCCAGAGCCACGAAGAAAACCATGTATCGAGTACGTCTTCATCTTGTTTCAAATCGGCCTCAGTCAAGGACTGATTTCCCGTTTTTTCCCGGGCTTTCACCAAGGCGTCTTGCAAGGACTTAGCGACTACAAACTGACCTTCTTCCTCTCCGTAATAATAAGCAGGGATTCGATGCCCCCACCAGAGCTGACGGCTAATGCACCAATCCTTGATGTTTTCCATCCAGTGACGGTAGGTATTTTTGAACTTTGCAGGATGGAATTGGATGTTGTCGTTCATCACATTCTCCAAGGCTGGTTTGCTCAATTCCTTCATATCAACCCACCACTGTTGAGATAGGCGCGGTTCTATCACAACATCGGTGCGCTCTGAGTATCCGACTTTGTTGAGGTATTCTTCAATCTTTACAAGACTTCCTTTTTCCTCTAGTTCTTTGACGATTTTCTTGCGGACAACAAATCGATCTTCACCTACATACATTTGGGCATCTGGCCCCAAGGTTCCATCGGCGTTCATAATGTTGATCGTCTCGAGCTTGTGTTTTTGCCCAAGCATGAAGTCATTGGCATCGTGTGCAGGGGTTACTTTCAAACAACCCGTACCGAATTCCATTTCAACATAGTCGTCCAAGATGATTGGAATTTCACGTCCCAACAAAGGCACAATAGCCTTCTTTCCGTGCAGATGAGTGAAACGCTCATCTTTCGGGTGGATACAAATTGCCGTATCGCCCAGAATTGTCTCTGGACGCGTAGTTGCAATCGTTACAAACTCATTCGAACCGAGGATTTGGTACTTGACATAGTAGAGTTTAGAGTTCTCTTCTTTGTGAATCACCTCCTCGTCGCTCAATGCGGTTTTGGCCGATGGATCCCAATTGATCATTCGCTCTCCCCGGTAAATTTTTCCCTTTTCGAACAAGTCTACAAAGGTGTCAATTACACTTTCGTAGTACTTATCATCCATTGTGAATCGGGTTCGGTCCCAATCACAACTTGCGCCTAATTTTTTAAGTTGCTCCAGAATAATACCTCCATGCTTATCGGTCCACTCCCAAGCATGCTCCAAGAAAGCATCTCTACTTAGGTCCGATTTTTTAATTCCTTCAGCTCGCAATTTCTGCACAACCTTGGCCTCTGTGGCAATAGACGCGTGGTCGGTACCTGGCACCCAACAAGCATTCTTACCCATCATGCGCGCACGGCGGACCAATACATCTTGAATCGTATTGTTCAACATATGCCCCATATGGAGGACTCCGGTCACATTGGGTGGTGGAATTACGATGGTGAAAGGTTCTCTTTCGTCAGGAACTGATTTAAAGAATTCGTTCTTTAACCAGAATTCGTACCACTTGTCCTCGGTTACCGTCGGATCGTATTTTGCTGGAATATCCATTGCTTTTTTATTCAATCTAGTGAAGCTCGCAAAATTACACAGATTGTTGGCGTGGGCAATGATCTTATCCCGTGCATTTTGATTTAAGCTTTAGCACAAGGCAAATGAATTTAACATCTCGCAACATGGTTTGGCATTCGTTAACATAACAATTTGCAGCGTTGGCCGTCTTACAGGTGTCTTTAAGATACTGAAGATCATCAAAACGCAAAACCATGAATTCAAAAACACTATTCTCCATCATTGCCGCATTCGTATTCTCAGTTCAGT
Source organism: Flavobacteriales bacterium (assembly GCA_015665315.1). Lineage (GTDB taxonomy): Bacteria > Bacteroidota > Bacteroidia > Flavobacteriales_D > Sanyastnellaceae > JADFAK01. Next base: position 31,744 of record JADFAK010000029.1, read on the forward strand.
TTACGTACGCGCAGCCACTTGAGTCCACTCCCAATATGGGCAAAGAAGAAATCAGAAAAACCATCGTGACCCACCTAAGTGGAATGAATGTCAAAGGTGCCGCACGGTTTACCGAGGACATTAAAATCTGCTTCAAGATTCAGTCGGACGGACTTGTGCAGCTGCACGAGGTTGTTTGTAGCAATCCGAAGTTGGCCAAAGAAATTAAAGAAGAGTTGAAAGACATGAAGGTTGAAACATCCGACTCAGATGAAGATCAGTTCTACTGGATAACCGTGAAGTTCAAGGTTGTCTAGCAGGTTTATATATAGGAAGCGGAAAGGGAGTATTCTAACGAATGCTCCCTTTTTGTTTTCGGGAAGCTTAGATGGGTTAATGAAATGTTAAAGGAGTTATGAAGCTGTTAAATGCCGAACTTAGCGGAAAATGTGAGCGTAATTCGTAGGGCAAACAAAAATTCAAAAATCATGAACAAATTTCTACCAACCCTTTTTCTTGCCCTTATGAGCACCGTGATGATGTCGCAGCCAGTATTGGGCGAACCCAATTTAAGTGTGGAACAAGACACCTATGATTTCGGTCAAGTGGATCAATTTGAGCACACAGAATGTGTCATTGTGGTGACCAATACGGGCGACCAACCTTTGATCATTAGCAAATGTCAAAAATCGTGTGGTTGCACAATACCTCAATGTGACCCGACTCCTATTGAACCTGGACAGACCTCTGAGATTACCATTAAGTATGACTCAGGACGCGTTGGCCCATTTAACAAATCGATCACGGTTCACAGCAATGATCCTGATGAACCAAAGAAAGTACTGCGCATTAAGGGAGAGGTCTTGGCGCAAAAGAAAGACTAATTGAAACTTTAAACACAAAAATGCGTGTAATACAGATCTTGTTAAGCATTTGTTAAAGCGCATTAACAATCATTCTACTGGTATTATATTTGCCTTAGAGTATTCCAAAATAGAAACGACAAAACAAAGTATTATGAAAAAAGCAATCTTGTCAATCGCATTTGTATTCGGCGCAGCCGTAGCAATGCTAGCTCAGACAGAAGTAGTAACAGGCCCAGCAATCGCATTGGACAAAGAAGTACATGATTATGGTACTATTCAGCAAGGTGGTGACGGAGCGTGTGAGTTTATTGTATCTAACACTGGTACTGAGCCGTTGATCATTGCTAAGTGCAAAGGATCTTGTGGTTGTACTGTACCTAAGTGCGACAAGAACCCAGTTCTTCCAGGTGAAACTTCTGCAATTTCAGTGAAGTATGACACGAAGCGTGTTGGACCAATTAACAAGAGTGTAACAATCACTTCAAATGCTGTTAATGAGCCTACGAAAGTGATTCGTATCAAAGGAAAAGTTGAAGGAGACCCAAGCGCTACTCCAGCTACTCCAGTTAAGGTTCCTTCGGAAGGAGCTCCTGTTAACAAGCAATAATATACGTATGAGCCTGAATGTCAAGTCTATTTTCATTCTGCTCTTCACTATAACATTGAACTCCGCAACTGTCTTTGGACAGTTTGCGGAGTTTTTATTTGAGGAAGAGGTACACAAGTTTGACAAGACACAAGAGGGCGAACAGCTTTCGCATACCTTCCGATTCACCAATACTGGTGATGCACCTTTGATCATATCGAAATACAAGGTTGAATGCACGTGCACCGTTGCAACTTATTCCAAAGACCCCATTCTCCCGGGAGAGGAAGGCACCATTGAGGTCACTTTTGACACACATGAGAAGATTGGTTGGCAATACCGGCAGATCGAATTGTACGCCAACACAAAAAAATCTCCCACTATCATCGAGCTACGCGTAAAAATCTTGAATGATTAGCGGTTGAACCGAACTCAAAGCATAGTTCAACTGGCTTCGAATCCCTTAGTGCTCCTTATCGACTTCTTGACCGAGCGCAGTTGCCTAGCTACCATCTACAGTCCTCTTTCCACTTAGTTCATCATTTGCCTTGTGCATAAAAAAAAGCCCCACGAATCGCAGGGCTTTTTCACTAATATGAACTAAACAGGGATTACTCCTTGATCAATTTCTGAGTCAATTGCTGATTTCCAGCAAAAACAGTTACAAAATAAACACCCGTCTCTAAGTTTTGCGTGTTGAGCTCAACTTGGGCAGACAATGGCGATTGAATCACTTCTACTACTTCTCCGATGAGGTTGTGAACGATTACACGATCCATCAATCCTTTGGTAGTAATCTTTACGTTTCCAGTCGTTGGATTCGGATAAAGATCAAAGTTAGCAGCTGTAAATTCTTCAACGCTCACTGTAAGCTGAGTGATGTGAATACAATACTCACCATCTGCTTGAACGCCTACTTCATCTACACCAACTCCGTTGAAACCATCAATCATGATGATGTAATCTTGTCCGTCAACAGTTGAAAAGTCCAAACCGGCAAAATAGTTATCGGTTACGGCATTATCAGAATCCTCGCTACAGCCATCGGCTACAGGAACGAGTGCACCACAGTCTCCTGTGAAAATCTGAATCTGCGTATCACCGAAGTCAATGTAGTCGGCTAATCCGCCGCCACAATCGCCTGTTTCGATGGTATAATCTTCACCATCACCGGTAAAGGTGTAGTACATTGTATTGTTCAAGACAGGATCAACATTGAAGCTAGGCTCACCAAAGCAATCATATCCAGAAGTAGGATCTGAAGCTGTTGATGTAGCTAGAGTGTTGTCATATACATCCGAAATCACTTCATTCGTAGAGTTGGTATGGAATAAATCATCCACATCGATTGCTCCTGCACAGTCGTTATTTGCTGGAGGTGCACCTGCGCATGGATTTCCAGGAAGATCCATCACGCACATTACACGTGGAAGAATATATCCTTGAATCGTATCCAGGTAAGCCATTCCTTTTTCGGCTGACATATCTGGGTTCGTTGCCAAAGAAGCTTGGTGAATGGTTACTCCAAGAGGCGTAACTATTTGCGAATTCGGAGAATTTGGATCCCACCATTCCCAAGGAGCTGCCTGATTGAATGTAAAATCCTCAAGAGGAAGTTCAATTGGGAACAATCCTTCAGGTGTCGCGCTTACAGTTATCTGAGTAGCATTGGATGCATCAAAGGTCTGTCCGTACAAAGAACGTGCGCGATCGGTATAAGGATCGCCATCAGGTAGACTAGCAAATACATCGTTAATACCGAGGTCGTTGCACTTTTGGATAAATTGATTGGCACCATTCACTGGCACAACGTCTTGTAGACTTCCAGGAACAATAACGATACCCTCGTCAAAAGGAGCAAAATCGTCACGAATGCAGTTAACACCTACCATTGGCACATCGCCAGGCCCAAGCCACGACTCATCGGCCATAGCTCCACCGGCGTTGATCACCATGCTTACATCGGCCGAAATACCATTGTCACGGTAAAGGTTCACTGAATTTGGGTAACCCCAACCTTCAACAACACCAACCGCCAATGTGTCGACATAGCTTACGTCTGGCTCAAAAGGGTCTGGAATAAATTTGTCCAAGAAAAGCTCCGTTGCGGCGTCATCAAGCGTTGCATAAGAAGTAGCGATATAGCCTCCAGAACCTTGTCCGAAAATAGCAATACGCGTTTCATCGATTTCCCATTGATTATCGGCCATGGCATCTGCTCTCATATAGCGGACAGCCATTTTCGCATCATGGATAGCACGGTAAACGGCATTAAGGAGCGTTCCTCTTCTTTCTTGCACAGAAGGAAGATCAGGTCTCCAGCCCAGACGATAATCGGCACTAATGGCAACATACCCGCGCTTGGCCCAACCTCTACACAAGGCTACAGCAGAGCTATCGGTCCGTTCCCCTGTAGCAGACATATTTTGGGGCTGCGGAAGGAAGTTACCTGTGTGAAGGAAAAGAATAACAGGGCGTTCATCCACATCATCATCATCCATGTTTGGGTAATAGATATCCATTTCGATATCTATGATTTTCACGTCGGTCGAACCATCAGCTGGATCGTAGTAGGCAGCCGGGAATTCGAGGCCATTGTCAACAATATTGCTCAAAGTTCCGATATCGACAGCGGTATTTGGTCCGTCGAGAACTGAAGTTAGAAAATTAATATTGGTCGCGTAAACGACAGTTTCCATCTCTATCTGATCATCCGTAAAGACCTCCTCGAGATATCTCTGAGCGAAGGCTCCTTGGACCGACAAGACGGCAGTTAGCAGAAGAATAGTACGTAAAGTTTTGCTCATAATTTCATGTATTTAGTTACTAATCTTGAGTATTATTTCAACTCAAATAAGACAGACGCATACAGCAACCTTCCAACGCGGGGGCCGCCATATACTTGTAAGTTATCATTGTGTATAGCTCTTTCAAATTTATCAGAAAATGTGGTCAAGTCGTTATCAAAAAATGGAATTACACCAAAAAGATTTGAACCACCAACTTTAACTGTACAGTTAATGGCTGGCACATAGACATTGATTTGGGCATCAACCATATCGTATCGATCTATGGCACCAGTAAACTGAGGGGACCCTTCGAAAACGAAACCATCAATCCACTTGTAATTCACCCCGAATCCAACCTTCTTGATCCTGTTGAAAAGCACGAGATCCCTTCCGTTCAAACCAAGGTTATATTTATGCTTGGGCGTATTGAATGCTGGAATAATTGGATCATCCTCACCGCTCAAAAGCGTGTTGTAGCTATAATTGGCGTTGAAGGTGAGCCTTTTGAAGTAGTAATTAAGACCGATAGACGCACCCGTAGTTCGCACCTTCTCTTGGGCGTTGGCGGCCACACGATAGACACCAATACCTCCAACGGTATAGCCATTTGTTTCATCGAACTCGGCATCGATACCGATTACGTAACCAATAAAGTCGGTGTAGACACTGTAATATGCGCCCACATCCAAGTACACACTTTTACTCACTGTCCCTCGGTATCCAGCTTCAATGGTTCGAACTTTTTCAGGACGAATTTTGTCAATATTGAAATACTCCAGTTTCTCCAGTCCGCCAATCAAGGAAGTTGAAGTTCGGTAATCATTGAAGGAATCAACTGTGATTAGTGAATCGGATCCTTCCTCAAATCGACCGTCGATATTTCCTAGAAGAATGGCACGCCCTACGTTGTAAAACAAGTACTGATCGGCCAAGGTCGGATTTCGAATGGCCGATGACACGCTGGCTCTAAAGGTGTGCTTTTCAGAGGGCAAGTAAACTACTGATCCAGCAAAGGATGGGAGAAAACCGAAGTTTTGGTTTTTATCTACGCGTGCCGTGGTATTTAACTTGAGCTTTTCCTCAAACAGTTTTGCTTCCAACCCCACATAGGAGCCGACCTCCCAATTCCGAATAACCACTCTCGTTGAATCGGTAGTCACTCTGCGACCATTGCCATCCAGAATGTAATTCCCTAAGGAATCGACAGCGTATACATACTGCAAGGTGTCTTGAAAAATTGTCCCTTGCGTATCAGGTCTGTACAGTCGACCACTCACACCTCCAACTATATCTAGATACTTGGTTTTTACTTTCTTTTCTCCTTGAATATTGTAAAGGGCTGATTTGTCATAGAACAGTGAACCACCCTCCGTAAATGTCTTGGAAGTCACCGCGGCATGCAGGGAGTCAAACCTCGCAGTTCCAGGCTCGAAGAAAGGTTCAATAACCGCCGTACTTTGGCTATTGATTTCATCTAGGGCTTGGTCATACAATCCGCTGAAATAGTCAAATTCCTCCAAGTACCATTCGGCAAGCAAGGTTCTAAAATAGTCCAGTTTTTCGTCATTCGGGATATCAGCTTCTAATGCCATATTGAACAACTCGTCGTAGCGCGGAAGGTCCTTGACGTCATCGGCATAATTGAGTCGCCAGTACTGGGCCATTCTTGCATTCCACTCGGCTGTCTTGGCCGACTCGTCCAACATTCTAATTCCCGTCGTAACAATATCGTAGGTATCTCCAGCGTCTTCTTGGGTTGAATAAATGCGTACAAACCAATCATCTTTGGCTCCAACTTGGAGTTTATGTTGCATGAATTCAACGTTCTTTAGAGCATATCTATTATCGCCTTGGTAAACCGTGGAGCCTGTGCTATAATTGAAATTGTAGCTAGCCTGTACGTTGGAAGAAATATTGTAATACAGCCCTGTATTGAATTTTCTGTTGTCAGTGCTATAGTCCACTAAATCTATTTCCCTGTATCCTCGGCGATAGAAAGTACCCAAGCCGGCATAATCTTGCGGCAGGTCACTAAAATCATTGTTGGTCGCTGAAGCTTCATCGCCGTATATATTCACAGCATTGTAACCAAAAGGATTGGTTTCATCGTGCAATGAACCAGTGATAGGCGAATAATTTTCTGCCTCCCATTCATTGGCCGTTAGAGAGAACCAATTCAACTTAAAACCGAATTTCTCCTCACCTTTATCGTTTTTAATCACCTCGGCCAATCTGAATGCATATTCCCACAATCCCCGCTCGCCTTTCTTCATATACATGCTGAAACCAGGAAAAGTAAAAGGATCCTTGGTTGTCATATTGATCACGCCATTGAATGCTCCAGGACCGTAGAATGCCGAGGAAGCGCCTGCAATAATATCCACACGCATGACGTCTAAATCCGACGCCCCCAAGAAATTTCCGAGAGAAAAATTCAGCCCGGGAGATTGGTTGTCCACTCCATCGATTAATTGAAGCGATCTCACTGGTGAAGTAGAATTAAATCCGCGGGTATTGATGATTTTAAATCCCAGACTGGCTGATGTTAGGTCTACACCTTTCAAAGTTCCCAGACTTTCATAAAAACTACCTGAAGGGGCATCTTTGATCGCAATAACATCCATTGACTCGACTGTGAGCGAGGCTTGCTTTTGTTTATCTGAAATTCGTTGTCCGACTATCTCAGCTTCTGAAAGCATAACATTGTCTTCTTTCAAACGAATCGTAATATTCGAAACTGGCGCAGTGAAAGTTTGCACCTGCGGGAGGTAGCTAATAAAAGAGAACTCCAAATTAACTGGAAACGATTTGACATCGATTTCGAAAACACCATCAAAATCGGTACTCACACCTGTCGTAGTGCCTTTGATGATGACATTTCCAAAAATGATAGGATCGCCCGTCGTGGCGTCGAGCATAACGCCCTTTACAACACCTTGCCCCAAGATCAATTGGGAGCAAAGAGCAATCATAACTGTGAGGCTTATTCGAGACAACAATTTCATTTAATCTACAAGTTACCGAAGTAAAGCATATTGCCGACAAAAATTTACTTAAAGCTTCAACTTTGTCGGCAAAGCAGATTCGAAAGATATAATTTTTTAGTAGGCTTGCATAACATATTTCATTTTTCCGAGGCGCATATTTCAATGAAATCTTGATTTCGAAAAAACTAGATTTGCATTTATGCCAAAGTACCAAAAACACGCCTTACTTTTTATTTTCATTACGGTCCTAGTTGACGTAATCGGCGTAGGAATCATTATTCCTGTTATTCCAGAATTATTGACCTCACTTACGGGAAAGAATTTGAACGAAGCGGCAGGAATTGGTGGACTTTTAATGTCGACGGCCGCGCTGATGCAATTTTTCTTTGCCCCTGTCATGGGCGAACTGAGTGATCGATTTGGCCGAAGGCCGGTTCTTTTATTGGCACTTTTCGGACTGGGCTTGGATTATTTGCTTCATGCGTATGCTCCAACAATCGCCTGGTTGTTTTTGGGAAGAATTTTGGCAGGAGTATTCGGATCGAGCTTTACCGTTGCTACGGCATATATCGCAGATGTGAGTACACCAGAAAAGAAGGCCAAAAATTTCGGATTGGTTGGCGCGGCCTTTGGTTTGGGCTTTATTATCGGGCCCGTGATCGGTGGGGTGTTTGCACAATGGGGTGTACAAGTTCCATTTTTGATCGCGGCTGGGCTGACTTTGGCAAACTTCATCTTCGGACTTTTTATTCTACCTGAATCCTTACCTGTTGAAGATCGCAGACCCGTGAATTTTAAAAAGATGATTCCGGGTGTTTCACTTTTCAAACTCGGCAGCTACAAAGCATTTGGTGGTCTGCTGTTGGCATTTTTTCTAGCTCAACTAGCTGGCCAAACCCTACCTTCCATTTGGTCCTTTTTCACCATTGAAATGTACTCTTGGACGGCGGCAGAAGTTGGGTATAGTTTGGCTGCCGTTGGGATTCTAGTGGCCATCGTTCAGGGATTGTTGATAGGGAAGGTCGTATCTCGGTTTGGCAACAAACGTGTTATTATGGGCGGCTTTATTCTATGGACTCTGGGGATGTTGCTGTATGCGGTTAGTTTTCAGTCCTGGATTCTCTATGCCTCCTTGATCCCTTACTGCCTAGGAGGTGTCGCTACGCCAACTTTGCAAGGTCTGATTTCCAACAAAATACCGGCCAACGAACAAGGAAACCTCCAAGGAACATTGACGAGTATGGCAAGTGTAACATTCATTGTTGGACCGTTTATCAGCACCACTATATTTGCGGCCTTCGCTGATTCAACGAAAGGAATCTATTTCCCTGGCGCACCTTTTGTCATGGGCGCGATGTTTTTGGTTGTCGGATCAATTGTGGCCTATCGATCGTTGAAAAAAATCGAATCGAACTAAGCTTGTACAACCTCAATGGTGCGACCTTCGAATTCAATTTTGTCACCCAGTCGGATCTTTCGTCTTTTTCGAAATTCTTGCTCGCCATTCACGAAGACCATGCCTTCAGCAACAACCATCTTAGCTTCCCCTCCAGACTGGACGAAATTCATGTATTTAAGTACTCGAATAAGTTCTAAGAACTCCTTGTCCAATTTGAATTCCATAATTAGCTGATCGGAAGAAATGTATTGGGATCGGCCTCGGACATCATTTCATAAACTGCCTCCACGATGTCATCAACCGACGGTTTGCTGAAATAATCTCCATCGGTGCCGTAGGCTGGCAAATGTGGTTTAGCACTCATCGTCTTAGGTTCTGAATCCAAGAAGTAGAAAGCACCTTGTTTGTTCACGACTTGATCCAAAATATACGCTGTTGCACCACCTGGAACATCTTCGTCGACAATGAATAGTCGATTTGTCTTCTTAACGGAATTCGCAATTTCGTGCAGTTCGTCGAATGGAAGTAAAGTCTGTACATCAATCATTTCCACCGAAACACCGAGATTCTTAAAAGACTCTCGAGCTTCCATCGCAATATTGAATGTACTACCGTAGGAAACCAATGTAACATCAGTACCCTCTTCAACTATATCTACTTTGCCCAAGCGAACTTTATGTTCTCCTAAATTCGTAGGCATTTGCTCCTTCTTACGATATCCATTGAGACATTCAACAACTAAGGCCGGCTCATCGGACTCCAGTAGGGTATTGTACATACCTGAAGCTATTGTCATATTTCGTGGCACACAAACATGCATTCCTCTCACCGAATGAATGATGGCTGCCATTGGCGATCCCGAATGCCAAATTCCTTCTAAACGGTGTCCACGAGTACGAATAATCAATGGAGCTTTTTGTCCGCCACGCGTTCTATATTGCACAGTAGACAAGTCATCTCGCATAAGCTGCAAAGCGTAATACAGGTAATCTAAATACTGAATCTCGGCGATTGGGCGAAGTCCCCTCATTGCCATACCGATTCCTTGTCCGACAATGGTAGCTTCTCGAATGCCAGTATCTGCAACTCTTAACTTACCGAATTGCTCTTGCATGCCTTCCATCGACTGGTTCACACCACCAATGGTTCCGGTATCCTCACCAAAAGTTAGTACTTCGGGATATTTCTCAAATATTTTCGCAAAATTCTCCCGCAAAATAATTCTACCATCAACCCAGTCGGCGGCCTCATCAAATATGGGATCTACGCTTTGGATGTTTTGGACAGACTGACTATTCTCGGAATATAGTTTGTCGCTATATCTGTTGTAATTGACTTTTTGATTGGCGTCCAACCAAGAGATTAGTGTTTCTCTTTCACTTGAGCTGTCGCCTCGAGAAAGCAACAATACTTGTCGAATCGCCGAAACAAAATCCTTTCTTATCGGCTCACTGTTCTTTCTCAGAGCTTCGGTAATGGGTGCAATCTCTTCCTGAAAATCCGAATTATCGGCATACGCATCCATCAGGGCAAGAGCCTCTTGGGTCTCGCCGTCAATATCAGCCCGAAACTCGGCCCAAGCTTCTTTTTGTTGATTGCGAACAAGCTTTTTAACCTCCTTGCGGATTAGATCAAACTCTTCTTCTTCAACCGGACCTTGCAGCTGAATGAACTTCTGCATTTGATCAATGCAATCGTATTCTTTGGCCCAAGCTAGTCGCTCAGGAGTTTTATAACGTTCGTGCGACCCCGATGTCGAATGTCCTTGAGGCTGGGTCATTTCTTCCACGTGAACCAGTACGGGAATATGATTTTTGCGCGCGAAAGCAGTCGCCTTTTCATAAGTAGCAATCAGGTGCGGATAATCCCACCCTTTTGTCTTGAATATTTTTAGTCCGTTCCCCTCCTTCCCAATAGCAAAACCTGCCAACGCCTCAGAAATACTCTCTTTTACAGTTTGGAATTTCTTGGGTACAGAAATCCCGTATCCATCATCCCAGATAGACATCACCATGGGCACACCCAGTACACAGGCCGCATTCATCGACTCCCAGAACAATCCTTCCGAGGTAGAGGCATCACCTATTGTTCCAAAAGCAACTTCATTCCCTTGGTCTGAAAATTTGGTGAAATGCGCGAGATCTGGGCTTGCGCGATATATCTTGGAAGCTTGCGCCAACCCTAGTAACCTGGGCATTTGGGAGCCTGTTGGAGAAACATCTGCTGAGCTATTGTACTGCTCCATCAAATTCTTCCAACTTCCATCGGGATTCAGGTTTCTCGTCGCGTAATGTCCGCCCATTTGTCGGCCACCGCTTGCAGGTTCCTTCTCCGTATCGGTATGCCCATAAAGCGCTGCAAAATATTCTTTGACTGTAATTAAGTCAAGCGCAAACATGAATGTCTGGTCCCGATAATATCCCGATCTGAAATCACCTTTGCGGAAGCACCTAGCCATTGCCAATTGGGCAACTTCTTTTCCATCGCCAAAAATGCCAAACTTGGCTTTTCCGGTTAGTACCTCTTTTCTACCTAGCAGGGATGTTTCACGACTGATGCACGCAATGCGAAAATCATTTAGCATCTGCTCGCGTAATTCCTGATCAGTTAATTCCAACACTTCGGTGATACTTTCTGACATAGATTATATAGCTTCTGGTGACTAGAAATGCAAAGATAGTGAACGGCTCTGAAGTGTAGGCGTTGAACTAATGCTTTCAGGAAAAAATCAGTTTTTCTAAGGACCTGAGACTACCTTGCCGACCAGTTTACGGCACATTGTGCCCCGAGAACGGCATTGTTCTTCACCAATTCTAAATTTGCCTGAAGGCTCTTCCCATGCGTAATTTCATTCACGCTAGACAGCAAAAAAGGAGTCAATTGTTTTCCTGAAATTCCCTTGGCAACTGCTGATTCCAGCGCCAGTTCGATAGCAGACTCAATCTGACTTGCATCAATAGCTGCCGCTTGTGGGATAGGATTGGCAACGATTATTCCTTGCTGGGAACCTAAGGACTGATGAACACGAAATACGTTCACGATTTCTTCAACGGTATTCACACGATGGTCAACAGAACAACCACTGCTGGCGCAGTAAAACGCGGGAAAACTTGCCGTTCGAAAACCTAAAACAGGCACTCCCATAGACTCGAGGACCTCTAATGTTTTGGGAATATCTAGAATGGATTTGGCCCCGGCGGTAACTACGGCAACCGGCGTACTGGCCAATTCTTGGAGATCGGCTGAAATGTCCCAGGAATCTGCGACACCTCTATGTACACCACCAATTCCACCGGTAACAAACCAAGAAATACCTGCAAAATGCGCTGCCATCATGGTCGTGGCAACAGTCGTGGCTCCAAGTTGCTTGGTCGCCAAAGCCCACGCCATATCCCGTCTGGACAATTTAATACACTCTGGGCTAGAGGCAATCTGTTCGAGACCGTCGTCATTTAGTCCAACTTGAATTTTTCCATTCGACACGGCGATGGTCGCGGGAACAGCTCCCTGCTCTCTTATGATTTTCTGAAGTTGATGGGCTAGTTCCAAGTTGTTAGGCCACGGCATGCCATGTGCGATGATGGTAGACTCCAATGCGACTACCGCCATACCTTGGGCTAGAGCATCTGCCACTTCCTCGTTTATTTGGAGATACTCCGATACATTTCTCATAGAGACATCACTTCACGATTCGGACAGTATGATTCGAATCGGCATTGGCAATGGTGATCAAATATAAGCCATCAACCAAATTTTGAATTGAAAAATCGAAATCTGTTCCCGAGAAGGTAAACTCTTGAACGAGACGACCGCTTGCATCAAATACGCGTGCTATCCATTTGCCAGCGGCTAAATTATTTAAAAAGATAGCATCACCTTGACGTAGAAACGAGAATGGGAACTCCTGCTCCAAAACGCCCACTAACAAATCTTCTCCATCGCAATCTTGATCAATGCCGTCATTTGGAATCTCTATTTCGTCTGGATTGATATCTTCATCAAAATCATCACAATCTCCATCGGCGGGGGAAAATCCATCGTTATCTTGGTCATCTAAATCGGCACCTGAACAATCCTGGTCCACTCCGTCGTAGGGAATTTCATCGGCATCGGGATTGATATCTGAATCGTAGTCATCGCAATCACCATCTTCAGGTGTAAATCCGTCTCCGTCGACATCCGTAAGATCCGCACCTGAACAGTCTTGATCTATCCCATCGTAAGGAATTTCATCCATATCGGGATTGATATCTGAATCGTTGTCGTCGCAATCACCATCATCGGGAGAAAAACCATCTCCGTCCACATCTGTAAGATCAGCTCCCGAGCAATCTTGGTCTATCCCATCGTAGGGAATTTCAACGGCATCGGGATTGATGTCTCCATCATTATCGTCACAATCAACGTCGGCTAAAAACCCGTCTCCATCTGCATCAATGGCGTCGGCTCCACTACAGTCTTGATCAATTCCGTCGTTCGGAATATCGGTGGCATCGGGATTTATTGATTCATCCGTATCATCACAGTCACCCGTTTGGGAAGTGAATCCATCCCCATCGTCATCATATTGACACATATTGGGTGCATCGACGTTGGCATCGGGGTCAAAATTGAAGGCAGTTTCGTCCATGCAACCCATGATTGGTGTCACAAACATCCATTCGGCTTTTCTGACTCGATACGAGCCCCAGCCTTGGGGATAATTGAATTCGAGCAGCACATTTCCAGCTACATCGACTTCTGAAAACCTTGCGCCATATCCATCAATTGACACATTCCCCCAATAAATGAGCGTGTTTCCGTTGGACATTCTTTGCACACCGCCGGTGCTCGAACCAAAAATCTGCTCGGGATGAATGTATTGCCATACTCTGGACACCGTATTTGCTACTGTATCCATCGAGTACTCAATTGCGCGTGAAACTTGGCCTGTAACATTCGCGTTGTCATACATGAGGATATTTCCATTGGGCAATCGACGAACGTCATGCTGATGCGAAAAGCCAAAGTCGTTGAGGAATTCAAATTGAGAATTTGCCTCGTTGATCCCCCATCGCCAGATTATTTCACCTGTCGAGCTGTTGAACTTCAGCACCTCATTGAGATGTCGCATTGAAATAAGAATATTCGAATCGGAATCAATATCTATTGAATTGATGTGAAATGGATCAACTGAGGTCAGGCTAAGATTCTGGTTTTCATTGTCTGTAATCTCCAAATGGTCCCAGCTTCTCCATTGCAGAAGAAGTAAATCATTCTCATCTAGCTCCTGGATAACAAAACCGGCAACCACGGCATCGGGATGGCCACCGTCCACTTCTTCGCTCAAGTCTACTATTTGTTGATCATAAGCGAAGAGCCACTTGTGACCATTTTCAAGATGTTGGAAATCGTGCCAATCGATTGTATAGCCGTTCCACATTGTGACAAATTCCGACACTTGACCAAGGTCATCCAAGATTCTCCAACCGTACGGTTCAGTAATTCCATATGTCGGCAAATTGCCTCGCCCAAGTTTAAAATCGCGACCTCCGATTGGTTCGGCATCGTGCCAGAGAATCTCTCCTGCAACTGAATCGAGAATTGCAATCTCGGAGTCTTGACCATCACGGAGGGATATAAAATAATTCCCTGGTGCAATGTTGCCATTTGGAGCTACTAAATAATTTTCTTGTGGAAAATTCTGAGCAGACAAATTGACTTGTCCTTCTTCCGAACTATCTTCTTCATCGACCCATGGAATAGGCAAATGTTTACTTGTATGAAAACTCCAACTCATTCCGTCTATCGGCGCACCTTCAACCGTTTTCAAGCAATCACCTAGCACCAAACTCACTTCTTCATCCAATGCAAAATCTTCATCGAAGGTGAAATTCAGTGTTTTTTGGTCGGCACTCTGAAAGAATTCAAATTCATGCGCCCCACTGTTGCTACCCACTACAGAAAAACAATTTTCATCCAGATCATGCACGTCTATTCCGACAGCATGCCGCAGAACGACGCATGTATTGGTGTTATGGTATTCGCTGTTATCCTTTGGACTGAAATACTGGAGTTTCTCGGAATCTTGTGTCAATTGGGAAAAACTGCCAATAGAAAAAGAGGCTATAAAGCTTAACGTTACTAAAATTCTCATAATTGCAGATGGTTCAGTCGCAAGGTCGCAATCGATTGGGATAACAGAAAAGGATCAATTTGAATATCTAGGATTGCCAATCTGACCAGTTCTTGAATAATGTGGCTACATCCCAAGTGGCTCGCCCAACTCAGAATCTACTAAATTGCAATCATGAAGCAGTTAATCCTTCTTTTCATCGGACTTGTTTGTACTATGGCATTCACGGGGCAAGACTCACTAATAACTTGGAAACACGACATCCAATTAGATTGGTCGGATTTCACTCAGCGGGTAGGCCAAGGAGGAGTGTTTAAAGCTTTCACATACAGCGGAATTCGCTACGAGGTTCGCGATTATAATGGCACGATACAAATCGATGTAGCGGCTTACTTTCTACCGGATGAAAGTTGGGCGTTTCAAGACTTTTTGAACCCTGAATTATTGGCTCACGAGCAATTCCATTTTCATATCACCGAACTATATGCACGACGGATGCGACAAGAATTTCGCGAATTTGAGGTAGGCGTTGAGCAGTTCATTGAAGAACACTTAATTGAGAAGCTAAAGGATCTTTTCAACTCAATTTACGACGAAATGGAAAATACCCAGAAAGAGTATGATGAAGATACTAGCCACGGTACAAAGCAGGACGTGCAAGACAAATGGCAGGCAACGATAGAAGGCCAGTTAAAATCGACCGAAGTCTATGCACTTCCTAGCGACTAGTCAATCAGTCATTTAGAGACTTCCAGATCATATCTTTGAGCGCTTGTATTCCAAGCCCTGAGACTGACGAGATAAAAATCAGCGGGATTCTTGGAAGCACTGCTTCAATCTCGGCCTTCATTTCGGCCATCAATTCTTCATCGAGCATATCGCATTTCGAAATGGCCAAAATTCGCTGTTTGTCTATTAATTCAGGATTGAACTCCCGCAATTCATTCAACAAAATTTGATACTCCTTTCCTACATCGTTTGAATCGGCGGGGATCATGAACAATAAGGCCGAATTCCGTTCGATATGCCTTAAAAATCTGTGCCCCAAACCCTTTCCTTCATGAGCACCTTCGATGATTCCTGGAATATCGGCCATCACAAAGGAGCGGTCTCCTCGATATTGAACCATGCCCAAATTGGGCACCAGGGTCGTAAAAGGATAATCGGCTATTTCAGGCTTGGCTTCAGACACCACAGAGAGTAAAGTTGACTTACCAGCATTGGGGAAGCCCACTAGCCCCACATCTGCCAAAACTTTCAGCTCAATGATAAAGCACTTTTCTATTCCTTCCCCCCCAGGCTGTGCAAAACGTGGAGTTTGATTGGTCGACGTTTTAAAGTGCGCATTACCTTTACCGCCTTGTCCGCCCTCAACAACAATGACTTCCTTGTCATGTTCCGTAATCTCAAAAGCAACTTCTCCTGTTTCCTCATCACGCACCACAGTTCCCAAAGGTACTTCGAGCACTTCATCGGCCCCATCGGAACCATGTTTATGATTGGCTCCACCAAACTCCCCCACGGCAGCAAAAACATGCCGATGATAGCGCAAGTGGAGCAAGGTCCAAATATTCCTATTTCCTTTGAGAATTATATGTCCGCCTCGACCACCATCGCCTCCATCCGGGCCACCTTTGGCCAAGTTTTTTGCTCGATGCAAATGCGTAGAACCTCCACCACCGTGCCCAGAACGACAATAAATCTTGATATAATCAACAAAGCTGGAGTTACTCATAGGATCGAAAAATCTTTGACTATTAGTCTATAGCGTTATAAAGTCGCTGCGTAATAGCATCAATTGACCCAAGGCCGTTGACCGCATGAAACTTATCTTGTCTTCGGTAATAATCTGCAACGGGAGCAGTTTCGGCATTGTACACGTCGATACGCTTCTGGATAACTTCGGGATTCGCGTCATCCGGTCTGCCACTCGTTTCAGCTCTTTTAGCTAGTCGATCTCGCAATTCAGACTCCTCAACTTCGAGGGCCAACATTTTTGTAATAGAAGTATCTCTTCCCGCAAGGAATGTATCCAGGGCATCAGCTTGTGCTTCAGTTCTAGGAAAACCGTCGAAGATAAAGCCCTTGGCCTCAGGGTGTTTATTCACTTCCGATTCAAGCATTTTAATCGTCACCTCGTCTGGCACCAACGCACCTTTGTCCATAAAACTCTTAGCCAAGTTTCCAAGTTCAGTAGCTCCTTTGATATTGGCACGAAAAATATCCCCCGTTGATAAATGAATCAAGTTATACTTCTCGATCAATCTTTCACTCTGAGTTCCTTTTCCGGCTCCCGGAGGCCCGAACAAAACAATATTCAACATCTCTTATTTTTTATGTCAACCTTTTTTAACGCCCGCAAAATTACGGTTTTTCCATCACTAGGCAGTGACCAAAGTCATCCTGTATCCGCTAAAGACTGCAATGGACAGACTTACCTATGCGAATAGTTTACAATTTGGTTTAACCGAGCAGGTAGATTTGCTAACTTCGCACCCAATTTATTTCCCAAAAGGGAATCTTTGGATAAATATTCAATATCACTATGAATTACGATGTAATAGTTGTCGGCAGTGGCCCAGGAGGATATGTTGCCGCTATTCGTTCGGCGCAATTGGGCTTGAAAACAGCCGTTGTAGAGCGAGAATCATTGGGAGGAATTTGCCTGAACTGGGGCTGTATTCCAACCAAAGCATTGCTTAAAAGTGCAAGCGTATTTGAGTATATCAACCATGCTGCAGACTACGGAATCTCGGTTTCGGGACAGAAAGTAGATTTTGGCGGTGTTGTAAAACGCAGTCGCGACGTGGCGAATGGGATGAGCAAAGGCATCGAATTCCTTATGAAAAAGAACAAAATCGACGTGATTTTGGGAAATGGTGTAGTCAAAGCTGGTAAGACAGTTGCGGTTACTTCTGAAGATGGAAAAACTACCGATTACTCTGCAACTAGCATTATAATCGCTACAGGTGCTCGTTCACGCGTTCTGCCTTCGCTTCCACAGGATGGAAAGAAAATTATCGGCTACCGTGAAGCCATGAATCTTGCAAAGCAACCTAAGAAAATGGTTGTTGTAGGATCAGGTGCAATTGGAGTCGAGTTTGCCTATTTCTACAATGCTATCGGTACCGAGGTAACAGTTGTTGAATTCATGCCCAATGTTGTGCCAGTAGAAGACTTGGAAGTGAGTAAGCAACTGGAACGTTCGTTGAAAAAGACAGGCATTAGCATAAAAACCAATGCCGAGGTAACTTCAGTTGACACATCTGGAACTGGTTGCAAAGTGCACGTTAAGACAAAGAAAGGGGAAGAAGTTATTGAATGTGACGTTGTGCTTTCTGCCGTAGGTATCGCAGCCAACATCGAAAACATCGGTCTTGAAGACTTAGGAATCGCAACCGATCGAGGCCGAATCCTTGTCGATGAATTCTACCAAACAAATATTCCTGGTTACTACGCAATTGGCGATGTGATTCCTGGACCAGCTTTGGCTCACGTCGCGTCGGCCGAGGGAATTATCTGCATTGAAAAAATTGCAGGACACAATCCTGAGCCTTTGGACTACGGAAATATTCCTGGTTGTACCTATTGCTCTCCTGAAGTGGCATCTGTCGGAATGACCGAGGCCGCAGCTATTGAAGCCGGACACGAAATCAAAGTGGGTAAATTCCCGTTCTCGGCATCTGGTAAAGCAAGTGCAGCAGGACACAAAGATGGATTCGTAAAATTGATCTTTGATGCCAAGTATGGAGAATTGTTAGGCGGACATATGATCGGATACAACGTAACAGAAATGATCGCGGAAATTGTAGCCGTTCGTAAATTAGAAACTACGGGAGAAGAGTTGATTAAAACTGTTCATCCGCATCCTACTATGAGTGAGGCCATTATGGAAGCTGCAGCAGCGGCTTACGGCGAGGTAATTCACCTATAGACAAGGTATTCTATTATGAGGGGCCATTCTGAATTAGTTCGGAATGGCTCTTTTTTTTTGACTGGTTTGTGATTTCGATTATTGAGCGACAAGCGCAAATCTTGTATTTTCGTACAAACCAAGCGTAGAACACAATGAGATTTGGGTCATGGGAAAGAAGTTAAAAGCCATCGATGAGTACATTGCCAATGCACAACCATTCGCTAAGCCAATCTTGCTCATGTTTCGTGATTTGATTCATGAAGTATGTCCGCAATGTGAAGAAAAAGTAAAATGGGGCATGCCGCATTTTGAATACAAGGGTCAAATGATGTCCACCGCCTCATTTAAAGAACATTGTATCTTAAACTTTTGGAAAGCCCCACTTCTAGATGACCCGCAAGAGGTATTGGAAAAAGGCAGCACTTCCGCGATGGGACAGTTGGGACGTATTCGGAGCATGGACGATGTGCCAGACAAATCGGTCCTAGAAGAACTCATACTGAACGCTATGCGCCTCAACGAGGCCAACATCAAATTGCCTAAAAAGACCTCGCAACGTGTCAAAGAAATTGATCTTCCTTCTGATTTTCAACTTGCTTTGGATGCCGACGTGACAGCCGCAGACCATTTCAACAGCTTTCCACCCGGACAACGAAAAGAGTATTTGGAATGGATTACTGGGGCAAAAAGAGAAGAGACGCGCGCTAAGCGTATAATAACAGCCATAGAATGGCTCGCGGAAGGAAAAAGAAAAAACTGGAAATACGAAAAATGCTAGCGATGAAAATAAAATCGATCATAGCCACAATAACCTTATGCACTGCCCTTAATTGTGTAGCTCAGGAAACGTCAACTACAATTATTCCAATTGACATTATTTATCCCGACACTTTTCATTTCGAATTTGGCTACTACGGAGATGAAGAAGGAATCGTCTTGGAGCAAGCTCCATTATTTGCCAACTATTACGAACTTGGCGGAGATCAATGGGGTTTGAGAATTTTCCATTACCAAGCCCAAGATCCCTTGACACCCTCCGACACCGCCATGTTAATCGAGTTCCGAGGAAGCGATGGAGGTGGCCCATCACAGTTTATTGACACAACTATCTTTGTTTTTAACCCATTGGTTGATGCCGTATGGGAGAGAATTCAACGCCAACCAAAGATTGGACCCAATCCATGTTCAGGAGATTTGTTGAACACCTCAAGTTTCGAACAGGAGTACTTCATTTACGATGGCTCTGGCTCTTTAGTGCAAATGGGTAAAACTACCAGCCAAGGTGAAATAAGATTAGAAAAGGTGCAGACTGGATTGTATTATTTGGTACTTGCCGGACATACCGAAAAGATTATTCGTCTATGAAATCGTGGACTATCCTTGCTTTTCTGTTGTTCAGTATAACCTCGACAGGCCAATTCACAGAATACCATCCTACAAGTGAGTGGATAAAAAGCGGGAGCGCATTGGTGTTATTTGGAGGCTCACAACTCATCAAATACAATGTAAAACCATTGTCCATCGAGCAAATAGATATGCTTCAAGTGGGACACGTAAACAAACTTGACCGGATTTCCACTAGTCTTTGGTCGCCACAACATGCCAAGGCTAGCGATGTTCTGATGATGACTAGTTATGCATTCCCCTTGACATTAGCGTTCAACAAAGACGCACGAAGCCAATGGAAGACTATTGGTCATATTTATTTTCAAACTGCCGTCCTGACAGTGGCTATGACTGAGACCATTAAGTCACTTGTACACCGCACGCGACCATACGTCTACAATAAAGAGGTTGAGCTTCACCATAAAACCGAACGTGATGCGCGGTTCAGCTTTGTTTCAGGACACACCTCCACAGTCGCCGCCAATTGCTTTCTTACAGCTCAATTGTACTCCAAATACAGCACCAACAACCTGTCTAAAGGCTTGGTATGGACAGGAGCTGCCATCTACCCATTGTTGGTCGGGTATATGCGCATTCGCGCCGGCAAACACTTTGTAACGGATGTTATTGGTGGGTACATTCTCGGCGCGTCATTGGGTCTAACCATGCCTTGGATTCTTCAACAAATCTCCAAATCAAAATAGACTAGATGAACAGAATTTATAGTTCTCTGATTTTTTCCTTCCTCCTACTTACTCTGATAAGTTGCCATTCACATCTCGACAACGAGAGCATCAAAGGAACTTGGAAGGTCACCCACGTTGAAGTTATTTCTTTGACCGAAAACTTCACAGAGGAGATAACCAACAAGGCGGAAGAAAGAATGATGTCCTTCACCTACACTTTTCTGGAAGATGACAACCTCAAAACACTGGACGGAGATCGCAATATTGAAAAAGGAGGAGACTATATTCTCGACGAAAAACGCAATGTCCTCACTATCAACGAAGCATACAATGGAATCAAAATAGCTTCAGTCCTTTGGAAAATCGAAGAGAGTAGTTCCGAATCAATGACATTATACCTGGAGACTCCCAATAAATCTACAACCCGCATGACGCTTGTCAAGGTGCGATAAACGCAAATGAAAAAGGTCCCCGACGCTTCGGAGACCTTTCTTAAACCTTAACCAAAATAACTATTAACCAAAACCAATACTTGCTAGAATTGCAAGTTTAGAAGTTGCTAATCATAATGCAATTGCTGTGCCAAAGACACAAGCATCGAGGCTGATTAACACCCTTTAACTTTCACCAACACCTCTTTAAATAGTTCCTCCAAGAAGCTCGTACCTAGGTAACCTCTTCATCCTACTGCAAGCATGTTGACGCAGGACATATTTGTCCCTGACCGTCATCACCCTCAAAATCAGACTTCCTCGTTAAATTCGATGTAGAATCAATAACGAAAAATGATGAAAAAGAGAGAACCAGTATCACACATTATGACAAGGGATCTATTTACCTTGAATCACACCAACACCCTAGAGGATGCCGAAAAACTATTCCACGAACACAAGGTGCGCCATTTACCTGTTGTCACTGGATCGAAACTAGTAGGCATGTTGAGCTTGACAGACTTGCAAAGAATTAGTTTCGTCGACAATTTTGGAGATGGTGAAGATTTAGTTGATACGGCCGTGTACACGATGTTGAGCCTCGAACAAGTAATGGTATCAAATCCGATATCAGTGTCGAGTGCAACAACTATTAAAGAAGTCGCAGAGATACTTTCAAAGCAGGAATTTCACGCATTGCCTGTTGTTGATGACGGCAAACTAGTGGGAATAGTAACCACCACTGACTTGATCAAATTCTTGATCGACCAATATTAAGAAGTCTAAGTCTTAAGGAATGCAGTTTTTAGTAAGCCTGAGTTGCGCGCTCAGGCTTTACTTCCTTTACCTCACACAGGTTTTGCAGTTTAGCGACCGCAAAGTCAATCTCTTCCTTGGTGGTGAACTTGCCAAAGGAGAATCGTAGACTTGTTCTGTTCGGATGGATGGCATCAATTGCCGTTAACACGTGAGATCCTTTTGCGGCACCTGAAGAACATGCACTTCCCCCTGAGCATGCTACTCCTTCCAAATCTAGAAGAAACAACATCATTGCTGAATTCGGGTTTTCTGGAAGAGTAATATTGAGCACCGTGTACAGACTATTCTTACTTCCAGAATCGCCGTTAATATCGCACCCTGGAAGGTGTTCATTGAGTTGCTGAATCATGTATTGCTTCAAGCCTCCGATATGTGATTGGTGCTCTTCAAGATGGTCATAGGCGAGTTGCATAGCCTTACCGATCCCAACAATTCCATATAGATTTTCCGTTCCACCACGCTGCTTTCGTTCCTGTCCGCCACCAGTAATCAGTGCTTTTACCTGCACCTGGCGATTGATATACAAGAATCCTATTCCCTTTGGCCCATGAAATTTGTGAGCTGCTCCAGTAATAAAATGGATATGAAGATCTTGCAAATCGAATTCATAATGCCCCATCGTTTGGACCGTATCTGAATGAAAGATAGCATCGTACTTCTTGCAAAGCTCCCCTACTTCTTTTAGTGGAAGAAGGTTTGCAATTTCATTGTTCCCATGCATCAATGACACGAGGCACTTGCCTCCCATAGCCAGAAGCTCATCCAAGTGCTGAAGATCAACATGTCCCTTTGGCGTCAGATTCACATAATTCAGCTCTACCTTTCCGGCCGACTCAAACTCTTCTGCGGTATTGATTACAGCGTTGTGTTCAAGTTTGGACGTGATTATTCGATTGCATCCTAGGTCATTGACACTTCCTCGGATTGCGAGATTATCTGCTTCAGTTCCACCAGAGGTGAAACATATTTCTTGTGGCCGACAGTTCAAGGTCGATGAAATGATTCTCCGTGAAGTCTCTATCGCTGTTTTTGTCTTTCGCCCAAAGGAGTGTGTCGACGAAGGGTTGCCAAAATGGTCGGTCAAGAATGGAAGCATCGCATCGAGTACTTCTTTGTCCAATGGGGTCGTTGCCGCGTTATCTAGATAAACTTTCATTTTTCAATAATCTCTTTAATCTCCCCGATAGTCTTTTGCGCCAGTGCATTTGCCTGATCAGCACCTACACTTTCGGCATAAATGCGAATTATTGGCTCCGTATTGCTTTTTCGCAAATGAACCCACTCAGTTGGGAAGTCAATTTTAACTCCGTCGATCGTATTCACTTGTTGATCGCTATGTTTGGCTTCCATTTCTCGAAGCACTTCATCGACATCGATTTGAGGAGTTAGCTCAATTTTGTTTTTACTTATTACATACGTGGGGTAGGAGTCTCTCAATTCTGAACATTTCATCTTACTCTTCGCAAGATGAGTGAGGAACAAGCCAACACCTACTAAAGCATCCCTTCCGTAGTGCAATTCAGGATAAATCACCCCACCATTTCCTTCACCGCCGATCACCGCCTTGGTGCTCTTCATTTGGTCGACTACATTCACCTCGCCTACAGAAGCGGCGGTATACGTTTGCCCCCATTTTTCCGTAACATCACGAAGTGCTCTTGTGCTTGACAAATTGGAAACAGTATTGCCTGGAGTCTTACTTAAAACATAATCTGCCACAGCGACCAATGTGTATTCTTCGCCAAACATGCTTCCATCTTCACAAACCATGGCTAATCGATCCACATCCGGATCGACGACGATCCCGACATCAGCACCATTCTTGGTGATTATGCTCGCAATCTCCGTTAGATTTTCAGGAAGCGGCTCCGGATTGTGTGGAAAATGACCTGTTGGCTCAGAATAGATTTCTAAAATCTCCTTCACCCCTAGCGCCCGCAGTAAGGCCGGGATAAAAATCCCACCTGTTGAATTAACGCTATCGCAGGCTACTTTAAAATTGGCCGCTTGAATCGCTTCCTTGTCCACCAATGGAAGATCAAGCACCATTTGAATATGCTTTTCAAGATAAGAGTTGTCTTGGGTATAAGTTCCGAGGTCGTGAACATCGGCAAAACTCAGAGCACCTTCCTCTCCGATCCGCAACACTTCAGCTCCGTCTTCTGCAGATATAAACTCTCCTTTTTCGTTCAAGAGTTTCAGGGCATTCCATTGAGTCGGATTGTGGCTTGCTGTAATGATTATCCCAGCATCTGCATTTTCATTGGGCACAGCAACCTCTACAGTAGGGGTAGTCGACAAGCCGAGATCAACGACATCTGCACCTATACCTTGAAGTGTACCTACGACCAAATTCCGAACCATTTCACCCGAAATTCTAGCATCCCTTCCAATGATAACTTTGATACGTTTTTTGCCACTTCTCTTCAGAATAAAGGCAGCAAAAGCCGAAGTGAATTTCACAATATCCGGCGGAGTTAGACCTTGATCTATCTGCCCACCTATCGTACCGCGAATTCCAGAAATAGATTTTATTAGAGTCACAATAAATATGATTAAGTCAACAAAGATAGAGCTTTAGATCCTCCTCTTTGTAATCCCTAAAGGTGATTCTATTCACAAGACACTGACACCTTTGTGACGCTAGAAAATGTTCAGGAAAAAATTATCCAAAAAAATGGGCGACCACAAGGATCGCCCGAATAAGCATTTGCCGAAGGCTAAATACTACTTCGTTCCAACGATCTCAATCGAAAGAACAATATCATCTGAAAGCACCATTTCTTGTGCCGGGTGAGCAAATGCTACCTCATAGTTTTGACGATCAAACGTCAATGAAGCTGTGGCTTTTAACCCTGCATCGGATTCATTGATAACTATGTCTGTTAGCGTTTCGGCATTTGTCTTTCCGCGAACAGTCAAGCTACCTGTATCAGCACCTGTAAATGAGAAAGAAGCTGTCGGGTTGCTCTCAACCGCGAAAAAGTCTTCTGACGACAAGTGTCCGACAAGCATGCCAGCAGTCTTTTCCTCGTCGTAATTCCCATCGGTTGGGTTCATGGTAGTCATGTCAATTACGAAGTCTCCACTAACAACAGCACCATCCTTCACCGTAACAGTTCCTGAAGTGAATTTAATGTCACCTTCGTGCGAGTACATGCCCATCATTTGGCCCTTCCATTTAACTGAACTAGCTGCCAAGTCAACATTGTAAGTTGTCTCAACACTCTCGACTACAGCTTCTTCTTGAACAGCTGGACTTTCGGCTTTCTCAGCACCTCCGCAAGAAGCCAGAATTAATAGGCCCGCCATGGCCAAAACTTGTGTAATTTTCATCTTTTGATTGAATTTTGATTTGGCTGCAAATGTAAATGTCTCGACGAAATATTCGCCAACTTATTTTGATTAATGTCCATACATCTGTATGCAAATGAGAAAGTTAGATGATTCCAATAGCCATTGTCTCAGGTTGAGTATTTTATGTTCATCGTTCTTATTTGAAACAAAATGACTAAAAAGTACATTCTACACCATTTATTGTAACTCTCTCCTTCCTGTACCCCTGATTCGTCTGCATTTAAGCCATGAATCGACCTCCTGTTTAATCTTTTTTGGCACGTCAATTGCAATGCGTTGTATAAAGATTAATTTTACCCTTCTATACCCACCTCTAGAAAAGTCTTTGTATTACGACTACTAACTGAGTGTGAGTGAAACCACAGAAGCATGACCAGACTTTTATTCTCTCTTTCTCTTGCGTGTGTTCTTGCCCTATTCTCGTGCGGAGGCTCATCGGCCTTGACTAAAAAAGCTGTGCAGCTTGAAAACGCAGGATTAGTCACGGAGGCTGCTCAATTCTACTATGACGCGCTGACTAAAAAACGCACCAACATTGACGCGCAAATTGGATTGAAAAAGACAGGCCAAATTTTACTATCTCAGAAATTGAGTGCCTTTTCCCAAGCCGCGGCTTTTGACTCGCAAAGAGAAGCTGTTTACAAATACTTAGAAGCAGAAGACTACCAAAAAAAAGTCGCTAAAGTGGGCGTAAACCTGGAAATACCCGCCATGTACAGGTCTGATTTCGAGGTAGCCAAAGAAAAATATTTGGGTGAATTGTACGAACAGGGGACCGAATTATTAGATCAGCAACAATTTTCGGAAGCAGAGAATGTTTTTAGCGAATTATCCCGACTTGATCCAAGTTTTAAAGATGCCTCCAATTTGCAGAGTATTGCTTTCGTGGAGCCCAAATACAAAGCGGGAAAAAAAGCAATGGCCAATGGTCACTACAGAACGGCCATGAATCGATTCACTGAAGTTCAAAAAAAGATGCCTCATTATAAGGACACGGATGAAGAACTTAAAAATGCTCTTGCGCTGGGGCAATATAGTCTTGCCTTACTCCGATTCGAAAATGCCTCCGATAAAATAGGTTTGTCGGCCTTGGCAGAAGCTTATGTGCTTGAGGCTCTTTCGGACATCAACGATCCTTTTCTTCGCATAGTAGATCGAGACAATTTGCAAGTTATAATGGATGAACAGACCCTGGGTATGACGGGGGTTATTGACGAAGAAACAGCTGTGAATGCCGGAGAGATAATTGGGGCTCAAGCAATTGTCACAGGGACAGTTTTATCGTATTCATCTTCGCTTGGAAGGGTTGTTACCAAGAAAAAGAAAGGATTCGAACATTCTCAAGTAAAACAGTACTCCAAGGCCGATGAAACCCCTAAGTATGTTGACAGGTACAAAGAGGTCGAATATGTTGAGACAAGCGCTACAAACAAAGCAAGTTTTTCATTTCAATTCAAAGTCATTTCGCTTAAAACGGGAGAAGTCCTACTCACGAATCTCATCAACAAAGAGCTGAGTGACCAAATGGCCTATGTGAATTATGAAGGCGAGCTAAAGTCCCTCTACCCTGCTGGCTCCAATGGTGCAGTGAACACAAAAAGATCAAGCCAAATGGCACTTCATCAACTGGCTAATGCTCCGCGTGAGTGCAAAACTCCTGAGCAATTGACAAATGAAATAATCCTGGCTTCCTCTTTGGAAATGAAATCGGCGATAAGCAAGTTACTCAAGCAGGAAGTTAAATGATGGTTCGCACGCTGACATATATATTCCTTGTAATTCTAGTTTGCGGATGTGGCAATAAAAAGGGCACCCAAGAAACGGTTGAGCAACCTGATGTACAACCCCATTGGATGACTGATCGGCCTATTCAAAGCGGTTATTACATCGGAGTAGGCAGCGCTTCAAAAAATGAGCATCCTCTTGATTTTTCACAAGTTGCCAAAGAAAATGCCCTCTTAGATTTGGCGTCTGAGATTCGGGTGACCATTTCTGGCGAGTCGTTTCTAAGCACCCTTGAGGTGAACGATTATTTTCAGGAAGAATTCATCTCCAAAATTTCCACCTCAACAAAAGAATATCTGGAGGGTTATGATCTTGTGGACACCTGGGAGGACAATCAACAATACTGGACTTTTTATCGACTGTCTGTCGCCGAATACAACCGAATTCGAGCAGAGCGCAAGCAAAGTGCGATGAAACGATCGGCCGACAACTTAAGGCGAGCAAAGAGTTTTGAACTGGAAGGGGATGTACGCGGAGCGATTTCAAACTACTTAGATGGTTTGGTTGGGATTCATGAATATTGGACAGAAAGCAATGAGTTTGACCTAAACGGACAGACGATTTTCTTGGATCATGAATTACATCATGGTTTCAAAGACCTGCTGCGAGATATTCAAATTGAACCTAATCCAACAGAGATTGTACTGAACCAAATGAATCGTTACAGAGAAGATGTAAAAGTCTTGGTTCACTTGCGTGGCAACCCAGTGCGGGATTTCCCTTTGAAATATCGTGTAACATTTGATGGCGGATACAATCGATTTCTCGCCATTCGCACCAACGACAATGGAATAGCCACAATTCGTATTGAAAATGTGTCCCTAGAAGGAGGAAGTACAACCAGACTAGAAATAGAATCGGGCATGGATAAGATGGATTTTGAGGGGATAGAAATGCAGGTGCGAAAACCATTGATGGATGAAATCGGCTTTAGTTCTCGTCAGCTTCCCTTGCGCATCATTTTGCCATCGATGTCGATCGAAAGCCAGGAATTAAATTTAGGCACTACACTAAGTAGCCCCTTGCTTTCGGCAACCTTGCGCTCTGAATTAGCGTCACTCGGAATTCGGTTCGTTGCCTCCTCGGCACAGGCCGACTATGTTGTGAAGGTGCATGCCGACTCACGAGAATCAGGCACCTCGCAGGGATTTCACGTGGCTCACTTGGACGCGCGTGTCGAAGTGCTAGACAGGATAACGGGCGAGCTGGTTTATTCATGGCAAGAAAACAGCATCAAAGGACTGCAGCTCAATTTTGAATCTGCCGGAAAAGAAGCGTATAAAAAAGCGGCAAAAAAAATGGAACAAATAGTTGGAACAGAAATCATAGACGCTATTCTTTAGCTCTGGCATAGTTTGTGCATCCAACGAGAATCAACATAAAAACGTCTAATTCAACTGATATGAAAAACATTACCACTTTTAGAAATCTAGCCCTTATTGGTTTGGCTTTGCTTACAATAACTGCCATTGGGTGTAAGAAGAAAAAGCAGATCGTAGAGGAAAAGCCGAAAGGAGAAGTATTGATCAATGAGTATTGTTCATCTGAAAACTTCTTTTCT
The DNA here is from genome assembly GCA_015665315.1 of Flavobacteriales bacterium. GTDB lineage: Bacteria > Bacteroidota > Bacteroidia > Flavobacteriales_D > Sanyastnellaceae > JADFAK01. The sequence continues at coordinate 60,406 of JADFAK010000029.1, forward strand.
GACAAAAAGACTTTTCGCGCAACAGCTACTGGAGAAAGCATGGATCGAGAAACGGCCAAGAAAAAGGCTCGTTCTAATGCCAATGCTGAGTTGGCAAAAACAATCCGTACAACCATGCAGATTGTGGGAGACAACTATGTTAATTCAACTGAATTCAACAACAAAGAAGAAGTTACTGAGACTTTCAACGAGATGGCCAGAACCATCATCGACGAAACGTTGACTGGGGCGATAAAAATTTGCGACAAGCTTACCCAGAAGCCTGACGGAAATTACGTCTCGTATATAGCCATTGAATTATCCGGCGAGGACTTGGTAGCCGAATACCATGAAAGTTTAAGTAAAAATGAACGCATCATGGCCGAATACAATTATGAAAAGTTCAAGGAGACTTTTGAAGCTGAAATGGAAAAAATGGGCAACTAAACATCCCCATTTCTTAAAATAAGTAGAAGGTTAAGTCGGAAGGCTTAACCTTTTTTATTTTCCAATAATTCTGGGAACAAGCGTCCAAAACTAATTAGACGAAGGTGTGAACTGCGTACAACATCACCTCATTATTTGTACATTCGTAGCCGCAGACGATCTTGGATTAAGCACCTAGACCTATGTTGAATTTACTCCGCATTAACATATTGCTGGTTGGGCTTGCTATGTCAGCCGCTATGGACGCCCAAATTTATGGCGACCCTATCGTCTATTGGGATTTCGCGAATGGATTACCAAACACTTGGGTAAACGATAGCGAGTCACAAATTGGCAACTGGGAATACCGGGGGCCATCGACCTCGCCCAACAATACAGTATGTTCGCAGGGCTCATGTGGGACTGGATCGGTCCCAATTGCTTCTCAAAGTTTAACGAACGGATTTGTGATTTTCGACTCCAATTATTGGGATGACAACGTCGGTCCGTGTGGCAGTATAGGTTCTGGCCAAGATCCAGGGCCTCATGAAGCATGGCTTATCACCAACGCGGTTAATCTGACCGGTGTGAGCACGCCTACCCTTACTTTTCAGCAACAATACAAGCATTTCCAGTCTGCCCAATACGACGTTTACACCTCCATTCTTATAAGCATCGATGGCGGAGAAAACTTCACGGTCATTCACGAGAACCCAGGTGACTACATGGTTTCCCCTCCTGCAGAATGGGTTACGATCCCTATTGGTTCCATTGCGGCTAATCAGCCTGACGTGCGGATCAAATTTCTATTTACGGGGTTATATTATTGGTGGTGTTTAGATGATATCGCTATCTATCAACCGAATCAGGAAGACCTCCTCATCGCGAATGCCAAGTTTACCGAGTTCGACTACAATTTGGATCCTGCGGGATTCGGGGACATGGAATACAGTTCGTACGCATACACCATGCTGCCCGAATTCAACTTTTCGGGTCAGTGCATCAATATCGGTGCTACTGCTGCGAATGGCTCGCACTTTGAGGTTAGCGTGAATGATTCAGACGACAACGAAGTTCACTTTCAAACAACCAATCCCTTTAATTTAGTTACTGGGGGAAGTATATTGTACGAAGCACCCAGTTCATACGTCCCCGACCTTCCGTTCGGCCATTATGAAATTGAGTTTCTCATGGATCAAACGGAAGTAGACGATGCTTACTGGAATAACTTCGCTTACAAAGATTTCAATATCCATCCTTTTCAAATGGCACTTGATAAAGGAAACAATGGTGGTCAATTCGTCCCTCCTGTCTCGCTTCAAAACCAGACAATGGAGATTGGAAATATTTTTGTCACTTGGGAATACGGTCATCAAATAAACTCTGTCAGCTTTTCAGTCGGTGACAGTTCCGACGTGGGAACGCCAGTATATGGTGTTGTGTACAACCTTGAGCGGAGTGAGATATACGGGCAAACGGCGTCTTACGAGATTAACGTGACGGATGTAAACGGAAGTCCGCAAGACGCATGGGTCACCTTGCCCCTTCTGGAACCTATACCTACAACTGATACGTCCTTGTTCTTGATCATGATTGTCGACAGTTCGGATATTGGCAATTTCTATGTTAATCGCAGTGGTCAAGTTCCTGAATTTGCTTCGCAGGTTGCTTTTCCAGAATCGAATGGTTTATACTACCTCTTGGAGGCCGCTGCAGTTCGCATGAACCTATTTCCCGCTGGAGTCATTTCGGGATGTTTAGATTCCAATGCGATGAACTTCAATGCAAACGCTACGGCTGATGATCTTTCTTGTCTTTTCGCTGGCTGCACTGACCTAGAAGCATCTAATTATGATAGCACCGCTACTTGGGACGACGGTAGCTGTGTCAATGCTGGATGTACCGATCCAGAGGCCGACAACTACGACCCGGATGCTGAGATTGAAGATGGAAGTTGCCAATACTTGGGCTGCACAGATGAAAATGCAAATAACTACGATTCGACGGCCAATACAGACAACGGATCATGTACCTACAGCCAAGCGTTCATGAGTGTAAATCAAATGATAGGTTGTGTTCCTTTGACGATAACGATCATGAACCAAACAGAATTGGGCGAAGAGTCGGAATGTACATTTGACCTAGGGGACGATACGATTATCACCACTTGCGAAACCAGTATTACCCACACTTACACTGAACCGGGAAATTACACGATCAACTACTCGCACACCATCGGTGAGTTTCAATCTGATTTTCAGATTTCGCCAATTGAAGTTTTTGCAAACCCGGATCCTCCAATGATCTCTTTCGATTCGGGCACCAACGAACTTAGTTGTGCCTGTCCAATTGATATCAGCTATACATGGTTCTTTAACGACATTCAACTCACGGATACATCGGCCCAGATTAATCCGAACAACAATGGCATCTATAGCCTGTTGATTGTCGACGAACATGGATGCAGTGCAACTTCAAACGACCTACCGGTTGTCATTACGCATTTGGACGAAGTTCCAAACAATATTCATGCAACAATCGTTTATCCAAACCCCGCAGAAGAGTGGTTTTTCATCGCAACTCCTCTGATCAACCCGATGGTGACGGTCTTTGACTTGTACGGACGAGTCATTCACACCGAGCAATTATCTGGTGAATCGACCATGGTAAAGACAGACCAATGGGCCTCTGGAAGCTATATCGTGCGGATTTCGACTCAGGAAAAAACTGAATCGATACGATTGCTAGTTCATTAGACCTGACTCCTCATTTGCCGAAGGCTAAAGTATTATCTCCTTACAATTTCTTGCCATTCTTGCCTTCCAGTTTTCGGGCTTTCAAACAGGTCTTGTTCCAGTAGGCCATATTTGTTAACTTTACCCAAAGCCTTTAACCATGGTGAGAGTCACCTATCTATTTCTTCTTCTAACACTTGTTTTTGGATCTTGTAAAAAGGACCCTGTCGTATTTGAAAATAACGACATTCCTCCTTATGACGAAATCCCTACGATTGTTGTCAATAATTATGTGAACCGACTCTTCATTGACATCATTGGGCGAGAACCTCTTGACGCTGAAATGTCGGCCGAAGTATCTCTACTCGAGCAAAACGACCTCAACCAAGAGTCGCGTGAGCTTTTAGTTCAGAAATTGATGTACAGCGAGGAACCAGTCGACGGGGACATCAGCTACAATCACGCATGCTTCCACAAGATTTATGAAGACACCAAGGCGCGTTTTATCGAGGGTGCATCCGACGGCTATATCAACGAACAGTGGTTTATTTTTAGGTCGGCCGCTATCGCCGACTCTATCGCGGGGAATATGGTTGGGTATACCAAAAACATGACAGACGCCAATAAATTGACGGCCATCATCGAGAGCAAAGAAGAACTTAGGAATCAAGAAATTGTGATGACCGAAATGTACCGTCGGATGATGTACAACTGGTTATATGACGAAATAAACATGAATACTTTCAACTTCGTCAATGCTTCCTTCGATGATTTGTACTACCGTTACCCTACAGATGCAGAATTTGAAAATGCTTACAACGTAATTGAATTCAATGAGCCCGCCCAGCTATTTGGGGAGATCGCGCAGACGAAATTAGAGTACTTGGAATTACTGCTTTCTACGGAAGAGTGTTACGAGGGCATGATTAGGTGGAGTTTCAAGAGTCTTTTAGCTAGGGAGCCTTCGGCAAATGAGGTTTTTGCGTTGTTGGGAAGTTTAATCCTAAGCGAGAATGTGCTGACTGTTCAAGAATCAATTTATCTTACCGATGAATATGCAGGTTTCGAGTAAATATATTGCATTGATATTCGTGGTGTTTTTGCTCGTTGGATGCAAAAAAGACCCCGAGCCCTCCTTCGTCTTAAACGATGTTGAGCTCTATCCGTCGAATGCGGGAAAGGACAAACTGAAAACGAACAATCAATATGTGGCTATTTTGCATGCCAATTTGTTCCAAACTGCCTTGTCGGCGAACGACATCTACGACCTGAACAATTGCATAGAATCCATAGGGGATAAAGAGCTTGCGCGTGAGGTGATTATTAGCAATTTCATGAACAAGGATGGTGTGCAACTTCCTACAGTGGAAGAAATGAATGCCGACATCAATGGATTCATTGAGGAAACCTATATCCGTTTTTTTGTAAGGTATCCCACTGAAGCTGAGAAGACTTACGTAAAGAATTTTATCGAATCGAATGCTTACATGACACCGGAGCTGGTCTATTTTTCGTTTGCTCTGGCCGATGAATATATGTTCTACTGAGCCATGAAGAGAAGAGACTTTATTAAACGAGCTGGATTGACAGCGGCAGGCGGATTGATTTCTCCGTATATCTTGCCGAGCGGAAGGTTATTTGCTCCTACTGGAAATCAAATGGCGCCCCACGTTATTGTGGTGATGTATGCCGGTGGTGTTCGTCAGCAGGAAGCCGTAGGCATGCGTTATTTGGATGATTCTCAGGAAGACGATCCGTACGCAGGAAACATCATGTACAATTTATTGAACGGTGAAGCCCCGGAGCAGAAGATCGTATATGGGACAGGCCTCGGTGGCGTCAATCCTATTCCGCAGTTGCTCGATTCGACCTTGCAAACGCAGGGGACTTTATTCAAGGAGGTTCGTGCCTTATCGGCTGGACATTACGGCGGACTCAACAGCATGGTTCAAGGGAGCACGGTTACTACTCAAGGACTGCGACAGCGACCACTCAATCCAACCATTTTCGAATACCTACGCAGACATGGAGGTTATAGCGCGACAGACACCTGGTTTATAGGCAATGGCATTGGTAACTCAGTACCTCTATTGAACTACAGCGCCGATCCAAATTATGGAGCTCCATATGGTGCCAATTTCTTCGCTCCAACAATTACTTTCGATCAAGTTTGCCAGCAATTTATGGGCGACTCTAAAGTCTACCACCCAGAGAATGAGTTATCGCCCATGTACCAACTGAAGTATTTTCTGGACAATAGTTTCAACAACTATGGAGGAAATTTATTGTCATTGGGCAACACGGAGGATGAGAAGCAAAACATCAAGGACTTTATAGATGAAATGTACGCCAAAACGGTAGCCAACACCATCGCAGCGCCTCCTGTTCAGGACAATGGCGATGCGCGTGTCATTGGCTATGCGTGCGAGGTTTTAAAGTGGTTCAAGCCTGCATGCTTGTTTGTCAACTTAAACGGAGTCGATAATTGCCACTCCAATTTCACACGTTATTTGGGAGCTCTGCACCGCGCCGATCACTCGGTAGGACATTTGTGGAATTACATACAGAACGAAATCCCGGAGATGGCTGACAATACGATCATCATCTGCACACCTGAATGTGGTAGAAACGACAATCCCAATGCCATTGTCGATGAAAATAATTGGAAAGCATACGACCACTCTGATGCAAATGCACAACGGGTTTGGACCATGATGGCCGGACCAAATGTACCCTCAAACCTGATTATTGGTGACGAAGGAAACCAAATAGGCCAAGTGACTGACACAATGCTCACTGTTGCCGACATTCTGGGAGTTAAGAACGAGGTTCAAGCGGCCGGAAACCTGGCACCTGGAACCAATTCACTTTTTGACCTCATTTAAGACATGCTGAAACGAATCGTCGTCATATCGTGTATTATTGCGCTGGTTGTCTCCTGCAAAAAGGATGATCCGGTGAACCCATACGATGATATCGTGCGCGTTCAAAACGACAATCCTGAGGCCGATGACCTGCCTGTAGGTAACTTTGCTTGGCTGCAGGCAAAAGTATTTGGTCCGACATGCGCCAATAGTGGATGCCATGATGGCACATTCGAGCCAGCCTTCAGTTCAATCAATTCATCTTATAACACATTGGTCAACCATCCGGTGATCACCAATGACGACAACGGTACCTTCACCTATAGAGTTGTTCCCGGTGACGCTTCGAATTCTCTGTTGCACGAAAGATTAACGGTATTCATTCCGAACACTTCCGGGATAATGCCATTGGAGTACGAACCAGCTAGCGATTGGCCCGACAATGAAGCCTTCTATATCAATCAAATTGCTTCTTGGATCAATGCCGGCGCTAAAGATATGTTTGGGCATTCACCTGGGTCTGGCAATGCCGATTTTCCGCCTTCAGCTGAAGGATTGGTTGTTTTTCCAAGTGGAAATACGACTACACCTTACCCGCGTGATGAGGATGGTATTGGAATAACTCCAATTCTTGTAGATGCCGCACCTATTGACATTTGGATTCTTGCAACTGACGACAATACAGCAGTTCAAGACTTCACAACGGCGCACATTAAATTGGCATCGGATATAAATGACTTCCCCACCGAAAGCGCTATTGATCTCGTGTATTCAAGTCCGCTAACGGCGCTAGACTTTACAGATCAAGATGCTCAATTTTATTACAAAGCAACGGTAGATCTTACAGGTGTTCCCAGCGGACAACAATATTTCTTGCGTGTTTACTTGAATGATGGAGTACAAAGTGAGGTGACCGAGATTCCCAATGATGGTTCAAGCAACGTCATAAATGCCCTATTCTTACTGAGCGTCCAATGATTAGAAAGATCACATACCTCGCCCTAATTCTATGCCTCACTCATACGGGATGCAAAAAGGATGAAGAAGAAATATCTGACATTCCCGCAATTGCATTTACCAGTTTGTCGGATGACTCAGTCGTGCAATTTGAGAACAATGTTTCTATCAAATTCACCTACATCGATGGAAATGGGGATATTGGCCATGTCGATCCAGACGAGTACGCTTTGAGAGTTAAGGATAGTCGCCTTGCAGACTTCGACTGGTACCATATTCCGCCTGTCACTCCGAATAATGAAGAGCTTAACGTAAGCGGTTCTTTAACGGTTGAATTATCCTCGTTGTTCTTGTTGGGGAACGGCGGACAGGAATCGGCTTCATTTACGGTGCAGCTCCAAGACCGAGCAGGAAATTGGAGCAATCAAATTATCACGCCTGTTGTACTGATTAACGACAGTCTGTGATGAACCGATTGCTAATATTGACCGCACTAATTCTCTGGACGTGGACAGCATTCGGACAAGGAGACCTCCCAGAGTATAACATGTCCGATACAACCCTCACTGAATGTGATGGAATACTCTTTGACTCGGGTGGAGCAGATGACATTTATTCGAATAACGAATTTTACACGCTTACGATCACCACCAATGCACCTATCGAACTGACATTCCTGACGGAGTTTTGTGTCGAGACCAACTTCGATGAGCTTCTCATTTTCGATGGACCAGATGACACTTTTCCTCTCATCGCCACTCTGAGCGCTCTAAATGCTGGTCTGCCAGGCCCATTCATGACCAACAGTGGTTCGGTCACTCTTGTTTTCATGAGTGATAACAATGCCGCTTATTGTGGCTGGGAAATGCAGTGGTCAACTTTAGCACCGCCACCGCCAGTTCCCGTAATTCAGGCCGATCCGCTTCCAATCTGTGAAACGAATCTTGTTCCAATGACCTTTTCATATCCACTTGGGTGTGACTGGATTTACACCGAAAATTTCGCATTCGAAAGTCCGCAAGGATTCACCGTTACAGACCTCCTCATTGACTGTGTTGACGACTCGACTGTTACAGCGCAATTGGTCTTGGATCAGACTATAGACTACAATTGCGAGTATTCGATAGTGGCGACTCTTGGCATCCCAGACATTTGCGATAGCATATGGACCTACATAGTCACCGAAACTTTCATTTATGACCAATGCCCTATTCGAAGTGATGTTTTGAGCGACTTGGACTCCCTTTGCTCGGGTCAATGTACCCCCATCATTGCGACTGTAGAAGGTTGTTTCGATCACACTTTCACTTGGAACAATGGACTCCCAGATGGAGCAGGCCCTCACAATGTCTGTCCGCTTGAGACTACCACCTACGTCGTTAACATCACCGAAATCCCCACCGGCAACACGAGTCAAGACAGCATTACAATCGAAGTCATAAGCCCCACGATTGACCTCAATGACACGTTAATGTGTCAATCTGCTGAAGCCTTTCAACTCACGGCTAGTCCTCCAGGGGGATCATGGTATGGCAATGGAGTTCAAGATGAATTCACAGGATGGTTCATTCCCGACAGTGCGATGGCCGGTGTCAATACAATTTATTACGTAGTCTCCGATTTTTGTGTAGATAGCGTTCACATTGACATTAACCCTATCCAAGCAGGTTCCGTTTTAGCCGCATGCCCGGGATCGGCACCTTTCCAGCTTGAAGCTATTCCTGCGGGTGGAACATGGACTGGATTAAACACCCAAGCTGATGGGATGTTTAGCCCTGATTCGGCCGGAGTTTATTATCCCGTGTACAACGTCAATGGATGCCAAGACTCGCTGACGATCAACGTTGATGACATTGTAGGTAATTTCGATCTTGATACGCTCTGTCAATCCCTGTATCCCGACACAATTGAATTCAGTCCGCTTGGAGGAGTCTGGTACGGCAATGGCCTATTGGACACATTGCTAGGCGTATTCGACCCGAATGAAATGCCTCCTGGAGCCCAGACTTTCTTGTATGTCGTGGAGGGATGTGATCAAGAATTCGACATAACTATACTTGAAATTCAGACGGGTAGCATCAATAAAACGAGCTGTCCAGAACAAGCGCCGTTTCAAATCTTCGAAGAATTCTCCCCTCCTGGTGGCTATTGGCAAGGAGAAGGAATAATCGACACGATCACTGGTCTATATGACCCCGGGCTTCTTCCCAATGACTACGGCAGTACTATCGTCTATTATGCTCCTAACGGTTGTACAGACACGACCTTCATGTGGAATATTCAGACACACATTCCTGTTGACACGGTTTACTTCTGCCAAAGCGACGAGACTTTTCCCCTCACCTACGATGAAATTGGGCGTCAACCGGGTGGTGGTGTTTGGACTGGAGCTGGCATCATCAATCCTGAAAACTCCTATTATATTTTTGAACCCAGCACAGTTGTGCCAGGTGAGTACTTGATGACCTACGATAAAAACACCTGTTCCGATACGGTTTTGTTCATTGTGTATCCTGATGAATTAATCGTCCAAGAAATCGCATTGTGTTCTACGGCCGAAGAGTTCGTTATTCAAGAAGGTTTACCTGCTGGGGATTATTGGGTTGGAGATGGAGTCTCAGATCCATGGGAAGGAACATTCGACCCTAGCCTATCAAATGGTGGAGAATATCAGATTTATTGGGTGACTCCAGCGGGATGTGTTGACTCTGTGTCGGTTAATGTGGATGTTTATCAGCAAGCGACAATTGACTTGCTGGAGGATTTTTACTGTTATCAAGACACCTTGATTCCTGTCACTTTTTCTCCTGAAAGTGCTGTACTTACTGGTAGCGTTGTCGATGGGAGTTTCAATCCGGCCGACTTGGGACAGGGCCTTCACTCGATTTATCTCAACTACACGGGTAATTTTTGCTCAAGCAGTGACACGGCAACCTTCTGGGTGTATCCTGAAATACTCACAACAATAAGTGCTACTCCAAATCCCATTTGCAACGGCAATGGCTCAACAATTACAATAGAAGCTGGAGGCGGTCTACCGGATTCCTTGCTTACATATACCTGGAGTCATGACCTCTTCCCTATTTCGGAGAACAACGTGAGCCCATCCACCTCCACGACCTACTATGTCGAAATAAACGACGGTTGCAGTGACCCTTCGCTCGACTCCATACTTATAGAAGTTTTGCCGCCGATAGTTCCGATGGTCACGACAAGCGACACGGCCTGCTTTGGCGATCCGGGCTGGGCACAAGCGACGGCCAGTCCGCCGGCAGATTATTCATTCTTTTGGGACAACCTTCTTGCTGATGAAGACAATGGGGTGACTTCAACAGCTGGAAACTCGTTGGTACTAGAAATTGTTGACAATGAAAACGGATGTACACACGACACCTTGGTTCTCATACCAAACTACACGCCAATAGCTGCAAATTTCTCAGTGAATCCCAACGCCCAATGTATCGCTTTCGACGCCCTCCCACTGACATTCATTGATTTAAGTCAGCACGGTATTTCAGGAACCTGGGATTTTGGAAATGGTGATTCTGAGCCCTATGATTCAGGATCAAACCCTGTCATCACGTACGACCAAGCAGGAAATTACGTCGTCACTTTGGAGATCGTCAACGAAGGAGACTGTCCGGATGCTGCTTCACTTGACGTGTGTATTCTACCGCCTACTCCTATTTTCATTCCCGATGTATTCTCTCCTAACGACGATGGAAACAACGACGTCCTCTACGTGCGCGGATCTGGGATAGATGGGATGAATTTTACCGTGTTTGACCGATGGGGGGAACAAGTTTTCACCAGTACTCATCCTGATTTTGGCTGGGACGGACGCTTTCGTGGCAAGCCCATGCCTTCGGGGGTGTATGTTTACTATTTGACGATCAGTTTAAACACGGGAGTTCGAGAAGTAATAAAAGGAGACGTGACCTTAGTGAGATGATGAGGTATCTATTCATATTGTTTTTGTTTGCGCCGCTGGCAAATGTTTGTCTAGGGCAAGATTACATTTTGAGTCAGCGAACCAACCTGGTCCAACTAGTGAACCCAGCAAAAGTAGGCGTGATGGAAACCGACTACCGAAGCGGAATTGCTCATCGCAGTCAGTGGTCATCCATTAGCAAAGCTTTTGTGACTACAGCTGCGCATTTTGACATGCCCTTGCTCAAGAAAAAAACGGGAGGGCACTACTTGGGCGCCGGATTGTTGATCGTACGCGACAAAGCGGGAAAATCACAACTTGGTACTTTTGAACTAAAAGGTTCCTTGGCCGCACACCTTGAATTGAACGACTACAATAGACTGTCTACAGGCATACTACTTGGCTACTTCCAACGGAGTATTGACCTGACTGGTCTTGCTTGGGACAGTCAGTTTAACGGAGTAGGTTACGACCCCAGCTTAAGTCATGGAGAAGACATTCAACGTAAGAGTAGCGGCTATTTCGACGCTGGACTTGGCATGGAATGGGCACATCGCAAAAAAACAAACTACAGCTTTTCCTATGCTTTGTATCATTACGGCCAGAACCAAAGTATGCTTGGATCGGTCGACAAATTATTCATCCGACAAGTATTTCAAGCCAGCTGGGACAAAAAGATAAAGGCAACCACTTGGGTAGTAGATCTCACGGCTCAAGTGCAAAGTGCCGCAATGGAAATAGCGATTGGGACACGTGCCAAATACAGACTAGGAATAGACTCAAGGTATACCGACAAGCTGACCTCCAGTGCTGTTATGGCCGGCGTGTATTATCGTTACAACGATGCAATAATTCCTATGATTGGATATGAATACAAGCGACTCATAACAGCTTGGTTTAGCTACGATCTTAACATTTCTAAATTACGAGTTGCCACTTCCACCCAAGGCGCGTGGGAGATCCATATTCTACATACTGGATTTCTCGAAAAACGAAGGGTGAAATTAAAGTGATTAGCGAGTAGCCATCCGCACAATTAGAACGATTATGCAGATCAGGAAAATCAATATCGACAACTTGTTCACCCCATGCATCATGCGCAAGCTTGTGTTATCTGTCTCCTTACGAAACCAATTCTTGGGATTGAGATAATGAAGGATCCTTTTGAAAATCATGCCGCAAGATAATCAATGATCTGCTCAATCGAATATTCCTATTCCAGATCTCAATTGCAAGGAATTCTCCGAGACACACAAGGAAGTTATTCACACACCAAAAAATGAAAATTGGTAGCTATAGAAGAAAAATAAGCTAGGAATCAAGTGAAAATTGGAAGACCCCTCCACATGCATACTAGTTGTTAAGAAAGTAACTGGTTGTGAATTAATATAGTAGTCGACATCTTCGCAGTGGAACTCGGGGCGTATGGCAAATTATATTTCAACAAAGGAAATACCACAAACAATCAACGACATTTTGGCTTCAACGTCAAGAATTGTGGTGATTTTACCATTTGGTGCAGTTCAAGACAAAACACTTTTTACTGATTGGAATTTACAAGACTATCCCACAGTCGATTTTACACTCGTATTATCCGGTCCATTCAACAACAAACGAGCCCTGGCGCTTGCTTCGGTCGAACCAATTCTTCAAGTTCAATCGGTCCAAATCACCTACCACGACGAGCCGCTCATCTCGCGCATCGTCACCGACAACCACTCGCTTCTACTTCCGAACGGACTTAGTGAAACAGAGAGCGACAAAGCGGGGGTACTCAGTAAATTAGGAATCGACCACCAAAGCGACATCAAGAAAATCGAAGCCAGCGGCCGTGCGGTCTATAAAAAGGTCGCCAATTTCAAGAAGAAATATTTCGGTCTGAAAAAGATTTTCCACAATTCAAGTGTCATTGAAGACACGTTCGGTTTTGACCCTAGTCGGCAATAAAAGCCGTTACCGAAATCTCAACGTTCACATTCTTTGGAAGACCTGCGACTTCGACCGTTTCGCGTGCTGGAAAATCTGAGGTGAAATACGAACCGTAAATTTCGTTCACACGTGCAAAGAGTCCCATATCCGAAAGGAATATTGTCGTTTTAACCACGTTTTCAAAGTCGGCCCCAGCTTCATTCAGAACAGCTCTAATGTTCTTCATGACCTGATGTGTCTCATTCTCAACAGTCGAAAGATCAAGCTCACCCGTTTCCGGAACAAAAGCAATTTGGCCACTGCAAAACAACATATTCCCCGCCTTTACTGCTTGATTGTATGGGCCGATTGGAGCGGGGGCATTCTTACTTGTAATTATCGTTTTCATGGAGGTTAAATTTGTCGCCAAATTAAGCATATCAAATTCTTATCGCTAAAATCCCTAACATCTTATATTTTTGGCGCAAATACATCGCCTTGAAAGTCGTCATCATTGACAATTACGATAGTTTCACCTTCAACCTGGTCCACTACGCCGAGCAGTTTGCCGAGGTCCTTGTCATGCGAAATGATGAGGTAGACATGTCACAAATCCAAGCGGACGACAAATTGATCCTCTCGCCAGGGCCCGGACTTCCTCGTGAATCGGGTCAGCTCATGGACGTGATCGACCGCTTTGGCACATCTCATAGCATTTTGGGGGTATGTCTTGGCCATCAAGCTTTGGCCGAATATTTCGGGGGGCGCCTCATCAATTTGGACCATGTATTACATGGAATCACCTCGACATGCTCAGTAGTGAAAGCAGATAGGCTATTTGGCAGAATGCCGGAAAAATTTGAAATAGGTCATTACCATTCATGGCACGTCGACGCAGAAAATATTGGAGATAATCTTGAGGTTATTGCGATCAATGAAAGAGGGCTAGTTATGGGATTGCGACATCGAAACCTACCCTTGAGAGGGGTTCAGTTCCACCCCGAATCGCTCATGACAGTGGGAGGATTGAACATTGTCCGCAGCTTCATTGAGGATATTTAGCATACGCAAATGTTAGTACAGCAGGTTCTGATCGCCGTAGTTCTTTCGCTTCTGCAATTTGAGATCTTTGAGCAGACTTGATTTTACGTTAAGCTGGATATTGTAGCTTTTTCGGTCACCAAAAGGAATCCAGTTGAATGCAAACTCCCAACAATGCAAATCCCAATAGAGCGAAATGGTTGTTGGCGTAAAATCCCGATTCTCCAAGTCGTAACCACCGTCGTACGTAATGAACCAATTCCTAAAAACATTAACACTAGCATTCAAGGTAATTGCATGCCTTAAAGCAATAGTATCGCGCAGCGTTTCTTGATCCCAATTCTTTCTCAGGTTGAATGTATACCCCACATTCATACTCCAGGACTGTGTTAAATCCACGTAATCATTCTGCGTACTATTGATGTAATCGATCTCTTCTTGGGTTGCTCCTTTGGGAATCTCACTTATGTCTTTGTTGTTTTTACTTGAAAACTGCATTCGTACGGAGCCATCCAAAGATCGCATGCGGACAAGCTTTCGCTGCGTATCCCAAAGGTAATCTCCCACCTGACTTCCGTTTAAATCTCGATCGTAAGGACTGAGCACGGAGTTCATGGATAGCTTCAAGTTTTTAAAGATCGTCGTAAACGCACGCACATTGAAATCGGCCAAATTCATGGAATCCGCTAACAAATTATAGCTAGACGAAACATTGAAACCTTCCAATAATTTCACTTTTTTCCATGCTAGCTTATCGGCCTGTTTGTCCCTCACCTTCATCTCTAGGTTGTTTTGTAAACCAAAGGTGATGGCACCCGACTCTTGGGAATTACTGGGTTTGAAAGCTGCAACATCGAAAGATGAATATGTCTCTAATTGACCGTCTTCTCCAAAGAAGCCATATTCGGTATAATTCCGGTAGGGTGAATACCTCAAACCAAGCGTCGGCGTCATCACGTGGCGCATAGCCTTCACGTTTTTTAGACGCTTAAATTGGTACATACCAAAAAGTTTAGTCGTCGCATTCACCGATGAATTCCATGTTCGCCCCGACTTAAATCCACCAAGCGTATCCCTTCTGGCAATTTGAGTCTCTTCGTCAAAAGAACGGTCGACATGTCGGAAAGCCCATACCTCGTTATAACTGAAGTTTGGCGTAATGGAAACAAAATTTCGAAATGCTTTCAGAGAAGTTGATACTGCGGCCGTATGTTTGACGCCATTCCTAGCCTCGTTCATTAATTGACCAGCCCTATCCCACCTTAGTTGCTTATCTGTCGTATTCAACACATTGTCGAATCGAGTGGAGTAGCTCACCCCTATCTTGTCATACCATTTGCTGGAAGCTGAATTCTTTTTAATAAAGCCTAAAGGCAAATTGAATCTATTCACCGTAAACGTAGCCGAGGGAAGCGTAATATCCACGTTTCCAGATGTTACATTTTGATTCTGTCGTCCGCTGATAGCTAAGTTGTACGGTCGGCCCGACCAGCCGCGTGACCACTGCACACTAGAAGAAAACGAACTGCTCACATAATCGGCCTGCGAGCTATTTAAGTTATTCCGGAAATTGTTGCTACTACCTAGGTTCACGTCGGCTGAGAAACGTGAATTCGGTCTTGCTTTGGAATCCTTTGAGTGCCTCCAACGCACAAAGAAATTGGTGTTCTTCGTAAAAGTCGGCAATTCTGAAAATCCAGACTTGGTGACGGTTCGACTAATGTTGAAAGTTCCGTTGTACTTGTACCGTTTGTTGTAGGCTGTGAGGTTTTGTACCGACCAACTTCCTCTGGAGTAGACATCAAAAAGGAAGCGCGTATCAATGTGCGGATTGATTGGAATGTAGTAGCCCCCATTTTGTAAAAAGAAACCCAATACTTCGTGATCACCATAGCTTGGCAGGATAAGGCCATGCGAACTTTCGATTTTATTGGGAAAGAAAGCGAAGGGCAAAACCAAAGGTGTTTTTTTAATGATTGGGGGAAGGCTTAATTTCAGGCCAAAGGGCTTCTTAAATCGTCGTCCACCTTTAATTTCAATGGTAGGAATTGGCACGCGAACTCTCAAATTAATCGGTCCCGTGACGATTTTATCTTGGGGAACGACTATGGCTTTTCCGACGTAAAAATGGTAATGTGGCTCATCGGCGTCGCACGAAGTGAGTTTTCCGGATTTCATGTGAACCCATTCATTCTGCTGCCTTTTGGCTACTTCGCTGTGGACATAAATTTCACCATCATTGGTGACTACTTCGTGGCTGCTACCTCTCTTCGTTTTAAAATTGTAGCACATTGTTTTCTGAGAAAATTGCTGCCCTCCATCAATGAGAATAGGCACTCCAACTAAAACTCCAAGGGAATCACGAACACCATTTGCGCATGCACTCCCTTCACCCATGGCGTATTCAATGTATTCGGCTTGCAGCTCAATATTTTCGTATTTCACAACGGCTTCACCATATAAATAGACCGTTTCAGTGAGAAGATCAAAAACGATAGAATCACGTGCATCGTAGAAAATTGAGGACGGAAAAAAGTCATCTTCAGGCAACGAGAGTGAGTCTGGCAAAATAGTTGCTAGTGAATCAGCGTTAAGTGACAGAGAGTCCGCCTGCAAGGGATTCACAGGAAAATTTACGTCACGGGAAATAGCAAGAGTGTCCTCTTGAGCCAACAGGTTTGGTACTATGCCAAAGCTGCTTATCAACAGAAAAAGGAGGAAAAGTTTGCTAACCCCGAAAAGTCGACCCAAGGCTATACGTTTAATTTTGCTTGAATACCGCGAACGCGGCGGTAAAACTACACAATAAACGCGATATTGAATTGTATGCAATGCCAAGGAAGTAAAATATGCTCTTCTGCTAAACGGATTATTCCAGGATTTCTTGTCCTGTTAATCGTCGTCATGGCATCATTTGCGCCAGCGCCACCCATTAAAACTCATGGGGTGCGGACAATTGTGATTGATGCGGGGCATGGAGGAAAGGATCCCGGTAATCTCGGTACTGGAAGATATAAGCTGACTGAGAAAAACATAACGCTGGACATTTCACTTCAAGTGGGAAAATATATTTCTGAGGCATTTCCCGACACGAAGGTTATTTACACGCGGACCGGCGATACTTATCCGACATTAAAAGATCGAGTTAAAATCGCGAACGACAGTAAATGCGACCTGTTCATTTCTATTCATTGTGATGCCTTTACCAAGCCTTCGGCCAAAGGAAGTAGCACATTCGTCATGGGGATGCATAAGACAGAAGAAAGTTTGCGCGTAGCGATGCAAGAAAACGCATCGATCTACCTTGAAGAAAACTACGAAGAGGCTTACCAAAACTTTGACCCGAAGGATCCTGATACATATATTGCGCTTACCTTGCGTCAAAACGTTTATCTTGACAACTCATTGAATCTGTCGAAGAAAATTCAGGATCAGTTTAGGGATCGTGTGGGCCGACCAGACCGAGGAGTTCGACAGGCAGGGTACTATGTTATTTGTTTCACAACAATGCCTAGTGTGCTTATCGAGTTAGGCTTTTTAACAAATGCCGAAGAGGAAGACTTTTTAAATTCTGAAAGTGGAAAATCCTATATGTCTTCGGCCATTTTTAGGGCATTTAAAGAATACAAAGCTGAAGTTGAGGGCCTTGATTTAGTGGATATTGAGCCAACAATTGAAGTAGAAAAGCCAAAACAGGCAGACCCTGAGAAAATGGAGGAGCCGACTGGAATTTCTGGAAATTGGCAATCTCAATTGGTAAATGAGCACCAAAGCAAGGGGATTGAATTTCAGGTACAAATTGTATCCTCGTCGAAGAAACTATCCAAAAACGCAGAGGAGTTTAACGGCATAGAGAAAGTATACGAATACGAAATCAACGGACAGTACAAATATGCAGCAGGAGCAACAAGGGATATTGAAAAAGCCCGAGCAAACCAGGCGTTGTTGCGTGAGAATGGATTTACAGGAGCCTTCATCGTCGGCATAAAAGACGGTGAGCGCATATCAGTACAAGAAGCCCTTAAGCAGACCAACTAACCCTATTTATTTTGAGTGAATCAAAAGCAATTTCCAGAGAATTTAAAATCGGCGCAGTGGTCCTTTTTGCCATTGCGTTGTTGTTCCTTGGAGTTAATTATTTGAAAGGAATTAACCTCTTCGAAGAGCAATGTTCATTCTTCGCAGTTTACAATAACATTGACGGACTGGATGAATCGAATCCAGTGATCTTGAACGGCTACAAAGTCGGATTGGTTAAAAACATTGAATTGCTGTCGGACGGAAGTGGATTGTTACTCGTTGAAATCTTGGTAAATGACAAGACGCTAAAAGTACCTGATGATTCGAAAGCTCAGATTGTGACTTCTGACTTTTTTGGATCCAAAGCTATTCGTCTGCAATTAGGACACAGCCTAGTGATGGCAGAAAACAAGGACACTTTGGATGGGGACATAGAGGTAGATCTTACCAAGGCAATCAGAAAGGAACTTGAGCCATTGAAGCAAAAGACCGATCAGATGATTGCCGGTATTGAAGAAATAATTGACAACCTCAACGAAGTTTTCAAGGCCGACGCGACACAGGGTTTACCGAAAGCCTTTTTAAGTTTGCAGCGATCAATGGAGACATTGGAATCCGCTTCTATTGGTTTAGAGGGCATGATTTCGGAGAATCGCGTAAAGCTGGGATCGATCTTCGACAATGTTGAGTCGATAACAGGAAACATCGAAAAGAACAATGCGCAACTAGAGAATGTGATTCGGAATTTCAGTGCTATTTCTGATTCATTGGCCCAATCAAATATCAAACAAACCATATTCAAGGCAGACAAGGCCATGGGTGATTTGGCCAATATGGTGGCCAAAGTTGAGCGTGGAGAAGGTAGTCTGGGCTTGCTTATTCAGAGTGACTCGTTGCACAACGCATTGATTCAAACCAATGAGGAGTTACAAACATTGGTGGATGATATTTACGAAAACCCTTGGAGATATATTCATGTTTCTATCTTTGGCAAAAAACAAGAAAAGCGGTATACCAAGAAAGAATTGGATCAAATACGCGAACTTGTTGACGACGCAATCAAAGAAAACGAAACATCTGAATAACTATGATCTCACAAATCATTTTTGCGATTCTGCTGCTGGCCACGGCGGTGTTATTTGGCTTACGTCTTAAAACCATTCGCAGAAATATCCTTTTAGGCAAGGATATCGAGCGTAAGGACCGCAGTGCAGACCGTTGGAAAAACATGGCGCGCGTTGCGCTTGGCCAAGGCAAGATGGTTACTCGACCAGTTGCTGGTTTCTTCCATATCCTCATTTACGTTGGATTTGTCCTCATCAATATCGAGATGTTCGAAATTGTGGTAGATGGATTGTTTGGCGGACATAGAACTTTTTCTAATTCGATGGGCGGGCTGTACAACATCCTGATCGGGTCGTTTGAGTTTCTTGGATTTGGTGTACTGCTATCATGCATCATCTTTTTAATCCGAAGAAATGTTGTCCGCATTCGCAGATTCCACCTCAAAGAAATGGGAGGATGGCCCAAGTCGGATGCCAATATCATTCTGATTTGGGAATCACTGCTGATGTTTGCATTTTTAAGCATGAATGCCTGTGATTTTCGGCTGCAAGAACTGACCGGCGAAGGGTCGATTGGATTTCCCTTAAGTCAGTATTTAGGCAACACGTTGTACGGCGGCCTCGACGAATCGGCGCTTCACATGACAGAGCGCTTTATGTGGTGGTTTCACATTGTTGGGGTAATGGGATTCGCCGTTTATGTCACTTATTCGAAGCACCTGCACATTTTCTTTGCCTTTCCGAATACCTACTACGCCAATCTCGAGCCAAAAGGTAAGCTCACCAATATGGAAGCGGTGATGAAGGAAGTGCAAATGATGATGGACCCCAATGTGGATCCATACGCCACACCTGCGCCGGCAGACCCGGAGGCAACACCCGAAAGATTTGGAGCCAAGGATGTTACCGACTTGACTTGGAAACAGCTTCTAGACTCGTACACATGTACTGAATGCGGACGTTGTTCATCTGAATGTCCAGCCAATCAGACAGGGAAGCTGCTTTCTCCCCGTAAGATCATGATGGATACACGAGATCGTCTGGAAGAAGTTGGTAAGTCTTTGGACGGAAATGGAAAGCCAGTCGACGATGGTAAGGCATTGTTGGGAGACTATATTTTAGAAGAAGAACTTTGGGCATGTACATCTTGCAATGCTTGTGTTGAAGCCTGCCCAGTAGATATCGACCCGCTTAGCATCATTGTTGATATGCGTCGCTATTTAATCATGGAAGAATCAAAATCACCTGAGTCGATTACGGTCATGTTCAACAATATAGAGAACAACGGGGCGCCATGGGCTTTTAGCGCGATGGACAGGGATAAGTGGAAGGACGAGTTGTAACCGACAATTATAGAGAATCATGGAAAACACACCAATACAAGTTCCGACCGTAGCCGAAATGATTTCGCGAGGCGAGACACCTGAGATTCTATTTTGGGTGGGTTGCGCGGGAAGCTTTGACGATAGAGCACGAAAAATAACCAAAGCCATCGTGCGAATTCTTCACAAATGCGAAGTGAAATTTGCGGTTCTTGGCGCCGAAGAGAGTTGCACTGGAGATCCTGCCAAGCGAGCGGGAAATGAGTTTTTATTCCAGATGCAGGCTATGCAAAATATTCAAGTCCTTAACGGATATGAAGTGAAGCGAATAGTAACGGGTTGTCCGCATTGTTTCAACACACTTAAAAATGAATATCCAGAATTAGGAGGAAACTACGAAGTGATTCACCACACGCAGTTGTTGCAGGAATTAATTGATTCGGGCAAACTGCGTATTGAAGATTCCAGTGCATTCAAGGGCAAGCGAATCACCTTTCATGACCCGTGTTACCTAGGGCGGGCGAACGACGTCTACGAAGCCCCTCGAAGCGCTCTACAGCAGCTCGACGCAGAGTTGGTAGAAATGCGTAAGTGTAAAAAGAACGGCCTGTGTTGTGGTGCAGGTGGTGCTCAAATGTTCAAAGAAGCTGAAAAAGGCGACAAGGAAGTCAATGTTGAGCGTACCGAGCAGGCCATGGAGACCAAGCCCAACATTATCGCTACAGGTTGTCCGTTTTGCAATACCATGATGACCGATGGCATCAAACATTTGGAGAAAGAAAGCGAGGTTCAAGTAAAAGATATTGCCGAGTTGATTGCTGAGGCACAAGATCTGCTTTAAATATGTCTAGCTCCACGAACAAAAGAATATTGGTTGTTCATTATAGCCAAACTGGCCAGCTCACCGAGATCGCCCAGTCTTTTACAAAACCTTTTGGTGAAGCCCATGTCCAAATCGACTGGTTGGAGATAAAGCCCATTAAACCTTTTATATTTCCTTGGTCGGCCCCTCGATTTTTCGACGCCTTTCCAGAAAGTGTAGACCGCATCCCCTGTGAAATTGAGCCATTGAACTTGGACCCTACGATCGAATACGATCTCATTGTTCTCGCTTATCAGGTTTGGTACATGAATATCTCTATTCCGATTAATTCCTTTCTACAAGCTCCAGGAGTCGACAAACTGTTTGCAAACACTCCTATAGTCACCTTGGTGGGCTGTCGCAACATGTGGGTCATGGCACAAGAAGACGTGAAGAACAGACTCAAAGGCTTTGGTTCGAGACTGGTAGGTCATGTTGCTTTGATAGACAAGACAAACAATCTTGTGGGTTTAATAACTGTCTTGGGATGGATGTTGGCCGGAAAAAAGAAGAAACTGTTTGGTTTCTTGCCTGATTCAGGGGTGAGTGACGAAGATATTTCTGGCGCATCGGTATTTGGGACACACGTATTGGAGCACTTGGAACAAAATTCTTGGGATGGGCTGTATGAAAAATTGCAAGCCTCTGGTTCACACTTTATTTCGCCAAGTCTATTGTTATTAGAAAAGAGAGGCAGCAAGATCTTCAAGATCTGGTCAAGATTCATCGCCGGTGGATCTGGTCAGCCCCCAGGACATCCTGCGCGCCTGAATCGTGCACGAGTGCTGACTTTTGTCTTGCCATTGGGAGCTTTTATTTTAGGACCAATCATGGCGATTGTGTCTAAAATCCGCATTCTCTTTTCTAAAAAAGAGCTTGACAAGGAAATAGAAGCGTATATGGGTTCTGATCCTGTGCAGTGAACATATTGGTCGCAATGTTGTTAGAGAAATTGGTTAAATTTTAATTGAGGGGGCCAATCATGGTTCTTACCTCAAATAGAAATTTTATTTTTACCGATTCTTATTCTAGAAAAGCAGACCATTGACACCAGTATATATAACACGACTATCCAGCTTTTTACCTCACGAGCCCATCGACAATGACTCCATGGAGGATTATTTGGGACTTTTAGGAGGTAAGCCTTCAAAGGCTCGAAGACTCGTATTACGTAATAATGGAATCAAAACACGTCATTATGCCATGACGCTGGATGGCACTCCTACAGAAACCAATGCTTCCATGGCGGCAAAAGCCGTGAGAGGACTTGAAGGAGAAGGACTTAGTCTAAAAGATTTTGAATTTCTTGGGACTGGTACTACAAGTGCCGATCAAATGGTTCCTTCACATTCATCTATGGTACATGGCGAACTAGGTCATGCCCCTATGGAAATTGCTGCCTTCTCGGGAAGTTGTTGTTCATCGATGAACGCAATGAGAATGGCATACCTCGGAATTCGTTCAGGTGAATTCAACAATGCAGTATCGGTTGGTTCAGAAATGTTGAGCAATTGGATGCATGCCAAAAATTTCGAAGAAGAGATTCGTACGAAGGAAGAACTGGAGCAAAATCCTATTCTCGCCTTTGAAAAAGACTTTTTGCGTTGGATGCTCTCTGATGGAGCGGGCGCTGCTCTTTTGGCCAACAAACCAAATGAAAAGGGTATCAGTCTGCGCATAGATTGGATGGAACTTCGCTCTTATGCCAATCAGCTCGACACGTGTATGTTTGCCGGAAGCGATAAAAATGAGGATGGGAGTCTTACTGGATGGCGTCAAATGACTAGTTCAGAACTCAAGACCAACTCGCCTTTCAGCTTGAAGCAAGATGTGCGTATTCTTGGAGACAACATCGTTCCACGTGGCATCGATCACTTGGAAGATATCATTGCTAAGCGCAATGTTGACCTAACCAAAATCGACTACTTCTTACCACATCTTTCGAGTAATTTTTTCCGTCAAAAGATCATTACAGGTCTTGAAGAAAGGGGCATTCCGATTCCAGCTGAAAAATGGTTTACCAACTTGGAAAAAGTCGGTAATGTGGGTGCTGCTTCTCCGTACTTGATGTTGGACGAATTGTTTCACTCGGGCAAGCTCAAAGCCGGAGATGTTGTTTTTATGATGATCCCAGAAAGCGCTCGTTTTTCTTATGCCTATCTTTGGCTAACAGTTTGTTAGACAACGCCTATGAAAAAGGATGAAGTCCCACAGGACGATGCCAACGTTCTTGAGGGTAAATTAAAAACACTCAAATATGCGACCAATGAAGACGGGTCGTATGTTCAGGTTCAAACCGTTGGTTGGGAACCCGAGAACTTAGCATTATCTCAAGCCTGGGAAGACATCCATGAAAGATTGGAAATTATTGCTCAGGACATAGCCGCTGGCAAATCATCCCCTATTCTCTATTTCATGGAAAAATGCCTAATGGAGCCACCTATGTTGGCCAAGCACATGGGCATTGGGACATGGCGAGTGAAGAGACATTTTAAAGCCAAAGGATTTGCAAAACTCAGTCAAAAAAGACTTGAAAAATATGCCTACGTCTTTGAGGTCCCGGTAGAACATCTCACACAATTTGACCCAACCCGCACATCTTGACCAACAAATTTAACCACCGACAATCAGCCCACTGCGAAAACGGTGTGGTTTCCAACTTACTGTATCACGAGGGAATCGATTTAAGCGAGCCCATGATATTTGGAATCGGAAGTGGATTGTTCTTCAGCTACATTCCTTTTGTAAAACTCAATGGAAATCCAGGCACTTCGTTTAGGATCTATCCTGGTTATATTTACAAAAGAGCCACTAACCGACTGGGCATTAAGACGAAAATGAGAACTTTTCGCAATGCTGAAAAAGCGATGGATGCTTTGGATGCAAACTTAGAAAAGGGAATTCCGACGGGCGTGCAGACCAGCGTGTACTACCTACCCTATCTTCCTAGTCAGTACAGGTTTCATTTCAATGCTCACAACATCGTTATTTATGGGAAGGATGGTGAGGAATACCTTGTGAGTGATCCTGTGATGGACGATGTAACGCGTATAAAACGCTCCGATTTGATGAGAGCACGTTACGCCAAAGGAGTGCTCGCGCCCAGTGGCAAGATGTACTACCCAATCAATGTGGCAAAAGATTTTGACCTCAAGCCAGCGATTATTCGAGGCATACAACATACGGCTAAGGATATGCTTACGATTCCGGTTCCTATGTTTGGGATAAAGGGGATCTATAAATTGGCCAAGGACGTGCGCAAATGGCCTGAAAAGGTAGGTGAGCGCAAAGCTGGATTGCATTTGGGCAACTTGGTTCGCATGCAAGAGGAAATAGGCACAGGTGGTGGAGGATTTCGATTTATCTATGCGGCTTTTCTGAAAGAAGCGGCCGTGATTATGGATATGCCTGAGCTGAATGAAATCGCCGATGGCTTTACTAAAGTGGGTGACCGTTGGAGAGAATTTGCCATTATGGCTTCGAAAATATTCAAGCAACGGACCAACGTTCAGGGCGACTATCAATTGGCGGCAGATATTATCGTTGATTGTGCAGATCAAGAAAAAGTGCTTTTCACCAAGCTCCGCAATTTGAAATTCCCTGCCTAATGATCGTCATCGAACATCTTCATGTGAGCTACCCAAAGGCCAATAAAAAGGCAGTTGACGGTTTGTCCTTGCATGTAAAAAAAGGTGAGATCTATGGTTTGCTCGGTCCGAATGGCGCTGGTAAGACTTCTACGATTAAAGTAATTTGTGGCCTGATGGTAGCCACTTCCGGGGAAGTCAAGGTTATGGCAGAAGCGATTAACACCTCCAAGAAAAAAGCGTTAACCAACATCGGTTTGGCACCTCAAGAAATTGCCCTTTACCCTTCATTGACCGCCAAAGAAAACCTGCGATTCATAGGGGAGCAATATGGGATATCCCCGTCCCTCCTATTGGAACGGACTGAAGCTCTTCTTGCTCGCTTTGAGTTATTGGAAAAAGCCAATCAACAAGTTCAGAATTTCTCAGGAGGGATGAAGCGCCGACTGAACTTGATTGCCTCCTTGTTGCATGCTCCTAGTATCTTGATTTTAGACGAACCTACCACTGGAGTTGATGTACAATCACGAGCGATTATTCATGACTTCCTGAAAAGTGAAAATGAAAAGGGGCTAACAATAGTCTACACCTCCCATCACCTCGATGAGGCCGAGAGACTTTGTCAGCGCGTAGGCATTGTGGATCACGGCAAACTATTGGTCGAAGGAAGTCCTCAAGAATTATTATCAAAGCACGATTGTCCAGACCTCGAATCGGTGTTTATTTCACTCACGGGAAGACAATCCAGAGATCACTGATGAAAAGATTTCTGTCGGCATATCGCAAAGATTGGTTGTTAATCACGAGGGACCGTGCTGGATTGGCTTTGTTGTTCATCATGCCGCTGGCGCTCACGGTCATTATGGCCTTGATCCAGGATGCCCCGTTTAAATCCTTTCAAAATAGCGCTATTGAAATTGGTCTAGTTAATTTAGATACGGGTGAGTCGGGGAAGGAATTAGTGGGCGGACTCCACAAAATCGAGTCCTTCAAGTTGCACGATTTGGAGGCAACAGAAGTTCTCGATGGTAATCGTTTAATTGAAGATCTTGGTCTGCAAGCATTGTTGATCATTCCGGCCGATTATACAGAAGAACTCGTCGCCTCAAGCAATACTCGCGTGTTAAAATTAGCCGATGCTGACACAGAGGTCATCCCTGGCAAATTGGTGGAAGTATACTTTGATCCAGCGCTCAACCTTAGCTTTCAGGAACTCATAAAAGCTCATTGCAACGGCGTACTAAGCCGAATTGAACTTCAGGCCTTTCTCGCCTCGTACAGTGAAGTCGTCCCTGGCATTTCAAAAGACATTGACCTTTCCACTTTGCTTCCTCAGGGATCACTACAGGTCTCTGGGAGTAAAGGTAAAATGGAAAGTTTCGCCTACAACTCGGTCCAACACAATGTTCCGGCTTATGCGATTTTCGGCATTTTCTTCATTGCGCTGGCTCTTTCTGGCAACATTATAAAAGAAAGAGACGATGGCAGCGCGATGCGACTTAAGTTGATTCCAGGCAGTCTATGGCCGTTAGTATTGGGAAGGATCATAGCTTATCAGAGCATTGCATTTATTCAGGCAGCGCTGGTATTTCTGGCTGGAATTGTTCTTATGCCCATGCTAGGCTTACCTGCCTTGGACATTAGCGGTTCAATAGGAGGGGTAGTTGTAATTATTCTAGCAAGCGGGTTAGCAGCTGCGGGATTAGGTCAGCTTCTTGGAGCTTTGTTTCAGAGTCAGCAACAGGCGGCTGCTACGGGTGCAATATCTATTATAATCCTCGCTGCTCTTGGCGGAATTTGGGTCCCTACTTTCGCCATGCCTGAATGGTTGCAGACGGTCTCGATGGTATCTCCGTTTAATTGGGCCATGGGAGGCTTTCAGGATATTCTCCTTCGAGGACAAGGAGTCGTTGACATTCTTCCCGAGACTGGACTACTGGTTGGATTTGCGGTTCTATGCGCAGCTATTTCGGTTTCGCGCAGAGCTTAGAGTTGTACACTAGACCAGCACCGTGTCCAGCGCAAAGCTTAAATCTTCTCCAACTTATCAACGGTCAAATCACTTACCGCATCCCCCGTATTTAAAGTCGTTTTAGGCTCAAAGAGCATGACGCACACTTCCTCCGGGGCAAATGGCTTGTGAGGTGTTCCTTTTGGAATTACCACCATCTCCCCTGGACCTAATTCCAAAGTTGTATCAGCCAATTCTATGAACAATGTACCACTGACCACAAAGAAAAGCTCATCTTCATTCTCATGTTGGTGCATGACAAACTCTCCTTGGAGCTTGGCAAGTTTGACAAATTGATCGTTGAGCTCACCTACAATTTTGGGAGTCCAATGCTCTGAAAAGGTATTGAGTTTGTCTTGTAGGTTTACTTTTTCTATTTGCATATCAACTTCACTTAGAATCCAATTTAATCATTCTTCTATAAATCTAATGGCTATCCTAAAAGTAGCACCAACGTTTTAACTGATGTCCCCGTGTGCGATTGGATTTCATGAAATTTAGCCATGTGAATCCCGTACCTAACGGCACGGAAAATCTGTTGGGCGGGCAAATTTCTACCGATATTTAGTCCCTACGGGACAGGATTTACGCGAGTTTCGGGATCGGTTGTTTCTTTTTAACGAGACACGATGCTGTACAATTTCATAGCCATTCACCCCGTGAGGCAAAAGTAGTCTTAGCTTCGAATATCTGTCAAATGAGCACATTTCCCGCTGACTTGGCTCCCGGTGACAACTTGCGGGTAGTCATGATCTAATCAATCATCAATAAATCTTTATTTTGGTTTCTGACAACCCCTTGGATTCAAAATAAGCGAGCATCTCGAGGGCGTCTTCCCCTCCCTTTTGTGCATGATGTAAAAATGTAAAACCATGAGGTCCCAGGGAATTCAAAATCACAGGATACGCCTCAATAACAGGTTTCACCAGTTCGATTTTACCGAGCATTGCAAGCACATGCAAACTAGGTGTCGCGCCTTGCTCCATCAAGAAGTTCACTACCTCAACGTTTCCCACATGTCCGCCTGCACCAATGGCCGTTTCGAAATCTCCCCCTCCCCAGTCGTGACTGCTGACTATCAAATTAGGAAACTCAGACAATAATTCTTTGACTTTATCGAGGTTGCCATGTCCGGCGCCAACGAATTGTTGTACAATGTCCTTTTGATAAGCAGCAGGCTTATCGTCTTGTCCGAGAATCAAATTGGAAGCAATGACCATAGCTGCACCTGCTAGCCCCATGCCGTTGAGAAAATCTTTTCTGTTCATATCCAAGAGTTTCCAAAAAGGTAGAGACTCTCACCTCATTTCTTCTAACTATTTGGCTAAGCGGTAATTGTCGAGGATGAACTCTGCCTCAGAGAATCTCTTGCGGAATGATCTTTCGCGTCCATGTCTTCAAGCGCTTCATTTTATCCACTTCTTTGTCTGGATTGAACTCAGGTGTTATCCTCCATGAATTTTGCGGTTGGAATTCGAGCTCTATGCCTTCGAGAACTTTGGCCGACAGTTCTTTCGACCGTGTAATCACAAGGCACTCTGTATTGAGATTGGCACTTCTCGGGTCAAGATTAAAGGTCCCTATTATGGTCGTTTCACGATCGACTACCATGGTTTTGGCATGCAAACCGAATATGGGCGCGTAGCGGAGTGTGTCCTGCAATGTTCCTGTCATGATATCCATTCGCTCTTGCGCATCAGGGCGGAATTCATAGACTTCCACGCCTGTTTCAAGAAGTGCTCCTCGATCCGATTGATAACTACTAAACGCTTCGACATTATCAGTTGACGCCAGAGAATTGGTCAATATACGCACACGCACCCCGCGATCAACTGCTGCTTTGAAAAGTGCTCGACTGGTTTCTGTGGTGATGAGATATGGTGATTGGATGTCTACCGACATTTGCGCTCGCGCTAAAAAAGCCACAAGAGAATCGGTAGTAACCCCTCCTCCTTGTAGACCGTGACTGCCGTCATTTTTCCCCGGAATATCGGATACAAATTGCACGCTGTCAAGCCAAATCATGCGCCCCTCATCAACGATCTTATCAAATGCCTGGGGCAGATTCTCGATTTCTTCACGCACCTGAGGCCAGAAATTACTGGGGTCGCAAGCGTACTCGTGCAGTTTATCGAAACGATGCGGATCCTTCAAATTCTCAGGCAACTCACCAACCAAGCTAGACACATCTTGGCTAAAATCACTCGTCCAAAAATCGGTAAAAGACTGCTGAACCGTAGCTGTAATAGGCCCCAAAAGCAGAATATCCCTATCGCGGAAGTTGTATTCGTGATCGTAATCGAAATACTCATCGGCTACATTCCGTCCGCCCGTGATCACTACTTTTCCGTCGACGGTGAAGGTTTTGTTGTGCATGCGCTGATTGGCTCCACGAAAATCGGTTGTAAACTTCTTCACCTTGGCGAATATATTCTTGCCCAAATTGACCCCGGGATTGTAAATCTTGATCTCAATATTTTCATGTGAATCGAGCATTAGAACGTCCTCGATCTCCGCATCTACCATGATATCATCGACTAGAATTCTGACTTTCACTCCGCGATCGGCCGCATGGATAAGGTAATCACAAGCAATAAGACCTACATTATCGGTCGAAAAAATGAAGTACTGGATGTCTATCGACTTCTGGGCATTTTCGCATAACCAAGCCCTAGTTACCAAAGCCCCACCACCATCTTCTAAGACGTAAACTCCAGTTTTCTCCTGCATTAAACTATCTAGAGGCGCCAGATAATCGTGCAATGCCGGCTTTTGGTTCGTATGAATCAAGGAACAAAAATCAGCCTTCGGCAAATGCTCTTTTGGCGCAGTGTTGCAAGCAGTGGCACATAAATACAGACTGAGAAATAAAGTCCAAGAAAAGAAATTAGACTGATTCATTTTGGGAAGGTAATTAAATAGCTGAATAGCAGGAAGTGATTGGATTTTTTTCGTTTTTAGCCACTTTTAGGTCAGAACATGCGAGTAAAAGCTCTTTTCTCTTACTCTTTTCTCTTTCTCTTACTCTAAAATCCTCGAGTTGAGACGGACTCTGGAGTTTGTCGTCATTAGTGACTTGTAGGTCAGAGAGAGTGTGAGTGTGAGTCTTGAGAAATACGGCCGTTCGTTTGGCTCTTTTTCTTTCTCATTTAAATTCAGGAGGAAGAGGAAGCGTTTAGAGGAAGAGATAAGTGGATTTTGTCGTTGATGCACATGAAAGTCAAAACATGCGAGTAAAAGCTCTTTTCTCTTACTCTTGCTCTAAAATCCTCGAGTTGAGATGGACTCTGGAGATTGTCGTCATTAGTGACTTGTAGGTCAGAGAGAGTGCGAGTGCGAGTAATTAGAAAACTAAACCCACTTATCTCTTACTCTTTTCTCTTGCTCTTGCTCTAAAATCCTCGAGTTGAGATGGACTCTGGAGTTTGTCGTCATTAGTGACTTGAAGGTCAGAGAGAGTGTGAGTGTGAGTCTTGAGAAATACGGCCGTTCGTTTGGCTTTTTTTCTTTCTCATTTAAATTCAAAAGGAAGAGGAAGCGTTTAGAGGAAGAGAAAAGTGGATTTTGTCGTTGATGCACATGAAAGTCAAAACATGCGAGTAAAAGCTCTTTTCTCTTGCTCTTGCTCTAAAATCCTGGAGCTGAGATCGACTCTGGAGCTCGTCGTCATTTTTGACTTGTAGGTCAGAGAGAGTGCGAGAGCGAGAGCGAGAGCGAGTATTTAGAAATGGACTGGTGATTTGAAATGTAAAGAGCGGGAAAAATGCACCTTGCTACGAGAGTCGAATTGGCTTTGGCAGACGTATGATCATTTGCCGAAGGCTTAAGCTTTTTCAAGAGCCACCACCCCCAGATTGTCGTCGCTGAATAGGTTGACGATTAAAATACGTTGCATCTTTTCTGGCATTTCAGACTTAGGGGCCAACAATTGTTCAAGTTGTGCAGTGTTGTTCAAAAAGCCCTGAGCCAACCACAACGCGAAGGCCGAGCTGGTTTCAAATTCCCCACACAAGTGCTTGAATCGGGCAACTGGACACGTCATTTGGCTTAATGCCTGAGAGAGCAAATTGTCATGACTTGGCAGTCCGTTTTCACCGATCAACAGCAAATCGCACTCACCTTGCCAACCTGCTTCATCCATGGCTTGAGCTACTTTGGAGGCTATTGTTTCCTGAGAGAGTTTA
Organism: Flavobacteriales bacterium; assembly: GCA_015665315.1. GTDB lineage: Bacteria > Bacteroidota > Bacteroidia > Flavobacteriales_D > Sanyastnellaceae > JADFAK01. Next base: position 91,297 of record JADFAK010000029.1, read on the forward strand.
CCGCTTTCGGCGACTACCGACTTTATTTGCGGACCTCTATTCTCATTCGTAATCATGAAAAATGCGGCTGCTTCTCCAGCGACGGGATGGTTTTTGGTATACATCTGCTGTACATCAACCTCTCCATGACCGACCAAACCAGCTTTGTGCATAACGTAGGCGTGATCTTTGGTCATCTCGTCAAATCCGCCAACGAGGGCTATTTCTGACTCGTTATTTTCCATCAAGGTAAGAGCATCGATAAGGGCGAGTTCGAAACTAATTCCCTTGTGCACCCACGTCATGTTGTAGCCGTGAATTTTATGTTGAAGGGCGATTTGAGCGCCACTCGTGTTGAAGGTCGTCTGTAAAAATGCGTATGGAATCAGGTTTTCCTCTTGGTTGTCGAGCATCTGATTCATGAACTTCTCCGTGGAACCCATCGAGCCCAATCCAGTGGCCGTAATAATCGAGTCGGGTTTTGAACCAAAAGCATCGATGCACAAATTCCCCGCACACAAGGCCAATCTCACGCTTTTTCCCATGCGGCGCACCTGTCGGGGATCAATGTATTTCACGTAGTCAGGGCGCATCACTTCCAATCGGTCGGTGACTGCGTATGTCCATGATTCTGGCAATCCGTTTGTGCCATCGGTCGACTGCGGTGAGATGCATGACGAAGCTGCTATGTATCCTTTGGTCTTCATTTGCTGAAAATTAAGGATGAAGCATTGCCACCAAAACCGAACGAGTTGGTCATGGTATGTTTGATCTCTATTTCGCGTGGATTCGTTTCGGGTATCCAGGCAATTTCGGGATCGTTTTCTTTTAATCCAGCATTCGCAAATGTCTTTCCTCCGAGCATGGCATGAATGGCGTACACAGCCTCCAACGACCCAGCGGCACCGAGCGTATGTCCTGTATATCCTTTCGTAGAGCTTATGGCCGGCACGTCATTTCCGAAGATTCTCGATACTGC